>CAYTRM010000047.1:0-11603 GCA_964440225.1 uncultured Thermoleophilia bacterium
GACGCCATCATGACCGACCGCCGTGCCCGGCTCGCGCCCGAGTCGGTGGCGCAGCGTGACGTCTTCGAGAAGGCCTACGACATCGCGCTGCAGGTCATCGATCTGCGTGAGAAGCACGGCCTCACGCAGGCGCAGCTCGCGGCGCGCTGCGGAATCGACCAGGGCGACATCAGCCGCATCGAGCGCGGCAGCACGAGCCCGACGGCGAGGACGCTTCAGCGCATCGCCGAAGCCCTCGACGCCGACGTGCGCCTCGTCGCCCGGGCGTCGTAGCTCTCGTTGGCGGAACGCGTCAGGCGACCAGCGTCGGATCCATCAGCCGTTCGCGCCGCCCTACACCGCGAAGCGATGGTAACGCTGCGCCATCAATCGACTCCCAAACGGCGATTCACCTCCGCAAGGGGGACGACCGGTCTCATCGACTCAGCCAACGGCGGATCGCGCGTCAGCGGCTCCGCGAACAGGTGCCGTAGCCGTCGGCGTAGAGCCGGCCCGGGCGCACGCCGTGCCGCGCAGCCACGTCGCGCGGCGTCACGTCGCCCGACGCCGCCGAGATGCGCAGCAGGATCTCGGCGCAGGCACGGGCGTCCTCGGCCGCGTCGTGATGCTGAAACGCGATCCCGCAGTGCGACGCCACGTCGGGCAGCCGGTGGCTGTACAGCTGCGGCCAGCGGGCTCGCGAGAGGACCAGCGTGCAGTAGTACTCCAAGTCGGGGTAGCGGCGGCCGAGGTGGTCCAGCTCGTAGCGCAGCACGCTCATGTCGAAGCTCGCGTTGTGGGCGACCACCGGCCTCCCGCCGATCTTGCCCTCGAGGGTCGGCCAGAGCTCGCCGAACGTCGGGCTGTCCCGAGTCATGGAGGGGTCGATGCCGTGGATCGAGATGTTGAAGCCGCTGTACGCGTTGCCCGGCGGCTGGATGAGGAAGCTCTCGGTGCCGACGATGTGTCCTTCGCGGACGTAGACGAGCCCGACCGCGCAGGCGCTGGCGCGCCGGCCCGTGGCGGTCTCGAAATCGATCGCGACCCAGTCATGACCACTCATCGGCGCCAAGCCCCCGTCCTCCGCTGCTCACCGCTCCGGCTGCACACCGCTCAGCCTGAGGCACGGCGCACGACTGCGCAAGGTGCTCCGCAAGGACAACTTCGCGGAAGCCGGGCCGCGCCTCGCTTACCTGGCCGCCGACTCTCCGGCCGGCAGACGCGTCTGGTTTCGCCGACTCAGAACATCCAGACGACGCGGCCACGGCTTGACACATGGAGAGTGGTGGTACACTGAACGTGGAATCTGGACTCCAGCCGTGATCTGGACGACGGATTCCCCCGGGGGCCCACCAGCCCCCTTTTCTTTGCCCCGCTACAGCCGCACGATGCCCCGAGGGTCGCCACTCGAGGCTTGGGTCAGGAGTATCGGACCAAGTCGCCCGAAGTAGTTCTTGCCGCCGGTCCTCCGCATGTAGGCGCTCGGCGCGATCTCCTGGTAGAGCAGAAACGCGATCAGGTCGGCGACCTGGACGAAGTACGACTCGGCGGAGTCGCGGAAGTTCGGGTACTCGATGATGCGGTCGACCGGCAGGTCTCGGAATCCGCCGCCGAACCGCGCTTGGTTCGGAATGGGGTTGTACCGGCGCATCCGCCGGACAAGCCGCTTCAGCTTCACCTGATCCGTCTCGTCGGGGAAGAGCATCCCTCTCTCCTCGGTCCCGGCCCCGCGAGGGAAGTTGCCGTACACGAGCGTGTTCGAGAAACGCTGGATGAGCGCCCGCCACGCATGCTCGAACACATCGTAGCCGGCGCCCTTCCCCCGCTTGTCCACATGAACGCAGACACACCGGGCGAGCTGGAGCGCCGCGACCTCCTTGGCGAAGGCTCGGATGATTGTCAAGCGGTCGTTCTTGGCGATGGCGGCGAGCGAGCCTGGACGAGTGAGCAGGTGCGAGCTGTGGAGCTCCGCGCGCAGCGGGAGACCGAAGGCTGCGCCCATGCGCCGCCTGAACGCGATGAGTCGCTCGAGATACGGATGCCAGTCCGCCTCATGGATGACGAATCCAGCGAGGACGAAGTGCTCGGTGGGCGACCCGTCGAGCCCGGTGTCGCCGCTCTCGTCCACGTACATCAGGTACACGCGATCCCTCCGGTCCGGGGCCAGGCGCGCCTGATGATACGCGGGGCCACCGTCATCAGCGAGAGCGCACAGGTGGACGTTTGGGACGCCTCAGCCCAGCACCCCGCGGTAGACCCGCCCGTCGACCGCGACGCTGCCCGGTCCACCGTGCTCCATGTACAGCTCGATCCAGCGCATGCGGTCCTGCAGGGTCAGCGCCGGGAACTCGAGCACTTCCGCATGGCTGGCGACGATCACCTGGGGCACGACGGCGGTGACGAGCGCCTCGAGCCACCCGGTCGCCATGTCCGGCCGGAAGCGGGCGGCCGGCGCGTCCAGCACGAGCGGTGCGCCGACGTCCCCGGCCAGGTGCGGCCCCAGCAGCAGCGCCAACCCGATGCACGTCAGCTGCGTGGAGTCGATGCGCTCGTCCGTCGCCCAGATGCCCGGGGCTATCGGATAGGCGCTGCCTCCCCACCGGCGGCCCGCGCCCTCCGGCAGCAGCCACACCTCGGCGCCGCCGCGCACGTCGCGCAGGATCGTGTCGGCGGCCACGATCACCGGCTCCGCGACCTCCCTCCACATCTCCTCCGGCCACTCCCCCACCATGGCGGCCAGCAGGACCTCCGCCCGCTCGCGCACGTCGTGACGGGTAGAGGTGAGCCTGGCGATGGTCTCCATCTGCTCACCGTCGATGAACAGCAGCGGCGGCCTGCCGGGTGGCAGCAGGTCGTCGATCCGCCACTGCGCCGGCCCGGCGATGAGCCGCTCGGCCCGGCCGGCCGCACGCACCTCGGCCTCGAGCGACTCCCTGACCAGGCCGTCCACCCACCTCCAGGTGCGCCGGGCCGCGAGCACCCACTCGGAGCCGTCGGGCTCGGTGATGCGCACGGTGAGCTCGGCGCTCGCCGCGGGGCGCGCTCCGTCGCGCGCTCCGTACAGCAACTCGCCGCTGATGAGCAACTGCGGCTCGCGGAAGGCGTCGCGGCCGTGGCGGCGCTCGAAGGGGGTCCGCCGCGCGCTCTTCACCTGCAGCCGGACGCCCCACAGCGCGAGCTCCAGCGCGTCGACAACCGTGGTCTTGCCCCGGGCGCCCCAGCCGACGAGCGCCGTGACGCCGCTCCGGCCGTCCGCGGTCGGCGGCTCGAACGCGAAGCGCTGCTCGCCGCCGAAGCAGCGGAAGTCGCGGAGCACGAGCTCCACGAACTCGACCTGACGACGATCCGCTCGCCGCACCTCCACCTCCTCGCCTCCGGCTTCGGCGGACCGCTCGCGCCCGGCCCGGGCCGGGCCGGCCCGTCGCGGGTGACGATTCTAGCGGGCGGTGGGGACGACAGGCTCTGCTCGGACCCGGAGTGCCCTACGCCCTGAGCAAACGTGAACCGAGTTGTGCTCGTATGACATTGCATAGTGTCGCTATCGGCGCTTATCATGTGATTGTCACAACTCAGGAGGGCGCTCTCATGAGCACGGACTCACCGGTCCCCAGGACCACCGCGGACCTGGCAGCCACCATACGCGGACTCCTCGGCGAGCGGCCGCAGCGCGAGCTCGCCGACCTGCTTGGGCTGGACGCCTCGGCGATCAGCCGCGCCCTGGCGGGCAAGCGCGCGCTGAACCTCGTTGAGATCGTCGACATCGCCGACTACCTCGGAGTCGAGCCGTCCCATCTGCTCTTCGACGACGAGGCCGTCTTCGCACTCCGCGCAGACGAGGGCTCCGCTCTCACGCGCGACGCAGAAAGGCGCTGTCTGCGCGTCATCGACGACGTCCTCGCGTTCCGCACGGTGGCCAGATGACCGAGGCCGCACAGCAGGCGCAGGCGGCGCGGGCCCGCCTCGGCCTCGCGCTCGACGGTCCGGTGCCCGACCTCCTGCGGGCCGTTGAGGACGGGGGCGGCCTGGCGGTGAGCGTCCTCGACCTGCCCGACGGCATCTCCGGCGCCTACGCCCGCCGTCAGGGCCAGGGCTTCGCGTTCGTCAGCCTGCGCGAAGCAGCCGTGCGCCAGCGGTTCACGCTGGCTCACGAGCTCGGGCATCACGAGTACAAGGACGGCGGGGTCATGGACTCGTCGGCCAACGTCTTCGGTCGGCCGACGGCGGTGCGTGAGCGTCGTGCCAACGCCTTCGCGGCGGAGTTTCTGGCGCCTCTCGCCGCGGTACAGCGCTGGATGCAGGCGCACCCCGAGCCCGAGGTGACGCTGGTCACCGTGGTCGCTCTCGCCTCGTGGTTCCGTGTCAGCGCCCAGACGGCGCTGTACCGACTCTCCGCCGCACGACTCGTCGGCGCCAAGGCAGTCCGCACCCTCGAATCGGCCATCCAGAGCGGAGAGCACACCCGGGTCGCCCGCCGTCACCAGATCGCCGATCTACCCGACCAGCTCTCGCAGATCCACGACTCCGGGACACCGCATCTACCGAGTCGTCTGTGGGCCGACGCAGTCACTGGCTACGAGCGAGGACTGCTCACCCCAGAGCGGATCGCGGAGGCCATGGACCGCCACACGAGCGACGTCGAGGCCGAGCTGGCCGTGCTCGGCGTTCACCCGCCGGACGACGAGCCTGACTACTGATGCTCAAGGCTCGCGCGGCTGCGCTCGTCCTGCTCGACGCGAGCCCCTTCTACCGCTTCTGCGAGGCGCAGTTGCTGCCGGACCTGGCCGCCGGCGTCGTGGTGATCGACGACCTCTTCGGCAAGCGGTTGGCCCGCGACAGAGGAGTCGCACGGCTCTCGACCGCCCAACTCGTGGCGGAGATGGTCGCGGAGCGCGCTCTCGCCGACGACGACGGCTTCCGCGTGTTCGATCTGTCCACGCCTGCCTCCGCAGGCCGCGAAGCCTACGACCGTGCCTGCGCGCGTGCGCTCTCATCGGGCGGCTGACGGACGCACGCTCTTCGAGCATTACCGGCGCAGGCGTCAGTGACCACGCCGTGGATCGCCGCCCCGTCATTGACCTGCTATGGGCTCTACTCCATAATCGCAGCGAGGTGATGACCGATGATCACGTTCGACCAGCACTATGCCCAAGTCGTCGCTGAGGCCGAGGCCGAAGGCCCTGCGGCCGTCGCCGAGCTGCGCCTCTACGAAACAAGGCTCCGGCTCGCGGGTCAGCTCATCGCACGTCGCCGCGAGCTGCGCATGACCCAGCAGCAGCTCGCCGCAGCCTCCGGCATCCACCAGAGCGAGATCAGCCGCATCGAGGGCGGCAACGGCAACCCGACGCTCAAGACGCTCGGGGCGCTCGCCCACGCGCTCGGCGCGGAGATCCACCTCACTGCCGGCTGACGCGCCGGCCTCGCGCGCGCTTCACCTCGTCCATGTCGAGGCAGGCGAGCGTCCACGTCTCGCCCTCGGGAGAGATGGACGCCCGGCGCGCATCCTCCGGTCTCCGCGGCAGGATGCGCACCTCTTCCGTCCGACCCCTCCTCTAGACTTATGCATCCCGCTAAGTCGGCTCGCGGCGGAGGGGCGCGGAGTGGAGGCTGCGCGGCCGGGTGTGCGTGACGCGAGCCGGTTTCCGGCGTCCTGTCGTCTACCATCGGAGGTGCCTTTGGCAGTAAGGCTGTTCCCTGCAGACGGGGTGACGTGGGTGGTCTCCCTGCCGACCGGTCTGGCCGCCGACACCGTGTGGCCGGACATGGAGTGGATCGAGGCCCTGGTGGAGGAGGTGCAAGCGGCATGACGTTCGAGATCAAGCCCTATCCGGAGTTCGCCTGGTCCATCAGCCGGCAGCGCAAGCTCGACCAGTGCCCGCGCGCGTACTTCTACTCCTACTACCTGCACTGGAACGGCTGGCTGGACGACGCCCCCACCGAGGCGCGCGTGGCGTACCGGCTCGGCAAGCTCACGTCGCTCGACGCGCTTCTGGGGCAGCAGGTCGACCTGAGGGCGCGGGAGCTCGAGGCGGCGGCGCGGGCCGGCGAAGCCCTGCCCGCCCCCGACGACCTCGAGCTGAGCACGCGCGCCGCCCTGCGTCAGGCCTGGACCCGCTCGATCAACGGCCGCGTGGCCTTCGAGCAGCGGCCGAACAAGGTCGTCATGCTGCGCTCGCTCTACACGGACCAGGACACGCAGCCCGAGACCGACCGCCTGAACGAGAAGGCCGGCCCGTCCATGCGCGGCCTGCTGGCCACCTCGCACTGGGAGCGCCTGCGCGCGTGCGGGGACGGGGGCAGCGTCGAAGTCCCCGCCTTCGCGAGCTTCCAGTACGACGGCGTCAAGGTCTTCGCCGCGCCCGACCTGGCCTACGTGCAGGGCGGCGTGCTGCACGTCATCGACTGGAAGACGGGCCGCGCGGACGACACCCAGCCCGTCCAGGTCCTGCTGCAGATGTGGTGGGCGCTCGAGGCGCACCCTGAACTGGCGCGGGCGGCCGCGGACGGCGGCCTCGAGATCCGCGGCTACCTCGAGTACGTCGCCGCGGGGCGGACGCAGCCGGTCGCGGCGCCGCCGACGCCCGAGGCCCTCCGCGAGCAGTGCGCCGGCACCGTGCGCGCAGGCGTCGCGCAGATGCGCGCCCTGCTGGCCGACCCGGAGCGCAACATCCCGCTCGAGATGGCCGCCTTCGAACGCCGCGAGAGCGGCCTCTGCCGCACCTGCAACTTCGCGCCGATCTGCGCGTAGGCACAGTCGCCAGGTCCCCAGCGCATCTCGAATGGGCCGCTCCGCGCGGGCCGTGCGCCGGCCGCCGTCAGCAGCTGAAGATCCAGGCGATCAGGAACACGATCGCCACCAGACCGACCACCCACGAGAAGCAGCCGACGCAGCCGTCCCAGGCGGAATTGACCACCCGCACGTTGACGACCGCGGGCTTTTCGGGCGCGCCGGCCGGCTCGGCCCCCGGCGCGCGCCCGAGCTCGTGCCCGCACGCGCCGCAGTAGACGTCACCGTCCGGGCACGCTCTGCCGCACGCCTCGCAGTCCGCCACGGCCCGCCTCCTCCGCGTCCGCCGGTCCAACCCTCATCGACAGTGTACGAACGGGGTCGGACGGACCGACGGCCGGACGGACCGACGGCCGGACGCGGACGTGCAGCCGCCCGGCGCCGTCACAGCCCCCCGGCGCCCTCGGCCGCGCTCACTGGTCGAGGAAGTCCATCACCACGTCGGCCAGCTTCTGGGGATCCTGGTACATCAGCCCGTGGCCGGCGCCGGGGACGCTCACGAGCTCGGCGCCCGGGACGACCTCCGCCATCAGCGTCGCGTTCTCCGCCGGCGCGATCACGTCCTCGGCGCCGGTGACGAACAGCGTCGGCGCCGTGATGCCCTGGAGGCCGCTCCACACGCCCTTCCACTCGCCGATCGCCTGGTTCTGCCGCTCGATGGCGGCAGGCGAGACCTGCTCCGTCGGGATCGGGAAGCTCGCGGCGTAGGCCGGATTCGCCTTGCGATACGCCTCGGGGAACAGCAGCTTGAGGAGCCGCATGCCGCGCTGCTCGGCCGTGCCCGACGTGTCGGTCAGCACGGCCAGCGTCTTCTTGCTCATCGGGACCGCCTTCGACCCGCCGGCGGCGCCGGCGTAGCTGACGAGCCGGTTCACGACCTGCGGGTGCCTGACCGCCAGGTCGAGGGCCACGTCGCCGCCCATCGACCACCCCATGACGTCCATCTTCTCGTTGCCGAGCGCCTTGATGAGCCCGGCGGTGTCGTCGGCGAGTTGCGAGAACTGGTACGCGCCGCCCGGGTCGTCGGTCTCGCCCATCCCGCGATTGTCGAAGACGACGACCTCACGCCCCTGCGCCAGCGCCTCGACGAGCTGCGGCGACCACTCGTCCATGGTGCCGCTGCTGCCGATGATCATGAGCAGCGGCGTCGAGTCCGCGGCCGCGCCGAACGGCCCGATCGTACGGTAGCCCACCTTCAGATCGCCCACCTTGACGTGCTGCACCGGCGCCGCCTGCACGACGCTGGGCGCCGGCGAAGCGGCGGCACTTGCCGAGGTACCACCGGCAGGGCTGCTGGGGGTATCGCCGGCGGTCCCACCGTCGGTACCGCCGCAGCCGGCGACCACCAGCGCCAGCGCTACCCCGGCGGCCAGCGCCGCCGGTGCGAGCGCAGCCCACGCACGCCGGGACGAGCGCCGGGACGATCTCACGGATGAGCACCGTTCGTGTTCTGTACGCAGCATCACTTCTCTCCTCCTCGCTACTGGAGCAACGCGTAGATGGCGAAGAAGGCCATCATCGCCACGAGCAACAGGGTCAGCATCACGACGCGCCACAGCCTGGCCGGCGAGCGCGTCTCGTCGGTGAGGTACCGATAGAGGTGCAGCATCGCCGCCTGGAAGAGGTAGAGCGCGTAGCCCAGCAGCACCAGCGCCTGCGCCTTCACGCCGAAGTCGGCGAACACGGCGAGGAGCGCCATGGCGCCGAATCCCAGATTGGCGAACCCGACCTCCCACATCCAGTCCGGCCTGTCGGTCTCCCAGCCGAGCCGCTTCGCATCCTGCTTGTAGAAGAAGTAGTGGCGCACGAAGCCGAGCACACCCTCGACGCCCACCGTCAACACCGTCACGATCGCCAGCGCCTTCCCGGGATCGTCCCATAGGTAGTAGAACCCGAGGAAGATGCCGACCGAGACCGCGACATATCCCACGATGCTGATCCACTTGACCATGAGCGCCCTTTCACCTCGTTGCCCGACTGCGTGTGGGACGCGCGTCGCTCCCCCTGATCCGCGTGCCACGTGATTCCCGCACGCCATACGTCGACACCGGGTGCGGCAAACCTGAGCGATGAGGATGATCGCCGCCACGCGTCGCGCAGGCCTGGGCGGCCGGAGGCGAGCAGGCCTGCTGCCTCGCCCTGCACGAGTGCGCGTGCTCGAGCCGCGGCCGCACATGGACGGATGACCCGGGTGCGCGGCCTCTCGGGCGGGCAGAGTAGGTGTGGCGGCTATCGCCGTCGTCGGTCGGACGAGAGGGACCAGTGAGCATGAGTCGCAGGTCGGAGAGGCAGCGAGGCTTCAGCCTCATCGAGCTGCTCATCGTCATCATCATCATGGGCATCCTGGCGGCCGTCGCCGTCCCCATGTACCTGAACCAGCGGGACAAGGCAAAGGACGCCGCGGTCAAGGCGGGCGTGCACGCCGTGCAGGTCGGCATCGTCACCTGGGCGGCCGACCACGACGAGGTCTACCCCGCGAGCAGCGACGTCACGAGCCTCCGGTGGAACGGCGCTCCGTCGGCGTTCTCCGCGTACGTACAGCCGTGGCCTGAGAATCCCTTCACCGGCACCCCGATGCGCAACAGCTGGGACACCGGTCACTACACGTACCACTACCCGATCCGTGTGAACGATCCCGTCTCCGCCCTCGGCCGTCCGTCCGGCGCCTTCTACGCCGGGATGCCCGGCTACGCCATCTGGGGCCACCTCTCGCACGGGGACTACCCCTGAGGCCGGCGGTGAGGCCCTGCTGATCAAGTACGTGCGCTGAGGCGCGCCCGGTAGAGCCGGGCGTCCGCCGCCCCGAAGCAGCAGAACGTCACCGCCCGCGGCAGCTCGTGCTCGGCGAGCCAGGCGGCGGTGGCGCCCACGGCCACGCCGCACGCCTCCGCCTGCGGGTACCCGTACACGCCGGTCGATATCGCCGGGAAGGCGATCGTCTCGAGGCCCGCCGCGGCCGCCAGCCGCAGCGACTCCACGTAGCAGGAGCGCAGCAGATCCGGCTCGCCGCTCGACCCCCCGCGCCAGACGGGGCCGACGGTGTGGATGACGTGGCGCGCCGGGAGGGCGTAGCCCCTCGTCATGCGCGCCTCCCCGGTCGGGCAGCCGCCCAGCGTGGCGCACTCCGCGAGCAGCTCCGGCCCCGCGGCCCGGTGGATGGCGCCGTCCACGCCGCCGCCGCCCAGCAGCGACTCGTTGGCGGCGTTCACGATCGCGTCGACCTCCAGACGCGTGATGTCTCCCTCGACCACCAGCATGCGCGCGGTCTGCTCCGGCGCGCGCCCCTCCGATCCGTCCATCGCCCCTCCCCCGCTCCGCTCACCCGACCGCACGGGCCGCCCGGTGTCGCGGCGCTGCGTATCGGGTAGTCACCTATCGGCTCGTTCCTACCCCGACATGGACTGGTGGCTCACCATGAGTATGCAGATGTACCCGTGTCCGCATTGCCCGGCCAAGTTCGACACGCTCAAGTCGCTCGAGCACCATCTGGGCGCGATGCACGACGAGACCCTCGAGACCCACTCGTATCGCTGCCAGACCTGCGACGCGGAGTTCGTCAAGCAGGCGGAGTGGCTCGACCACCTGCAGCACCGGCACGACGACGCGAGCGCCGGCTGAGTGAGCGCCGGCGAGGCGGGCGCAGCTGCCGGCCGGTGATGGCCCGTGTCTGAGCCCGGCTGCGGACGGCCCGTGTCTGAGCCCGGCCGTGAGGCGCTCGCCTGGGCCGGCAGAGCCCCGGACGTGCCGCAGAAGTGGTTCCTGCGGACCTCCTCCCTCCACGGAGTGGGCCACACCCAGCGGGTGCATATCCACGCCCAGAGGCTTGCGAGCGAGCACGCGTGGAGCGAAGCCGACACCCGCCTGGCGCTGCGGGCCGCGCTCTGGCACGACATCGGCCGCACCAACGACGACGTCGACCCCAGCCACGGCGCGGCCTCGGCGCTCCGCGCCGCCCGGCTGGGGCTCCCGGCGGAGCTTCCCGAGACGGACGCCGGGATCGTCCTCTTCGCCATCCACTTCCACTCCCTCTCCGATGAGGAGGCCGAAGCGGCGCTGACGAGCCGGGCGAGGCCGCGTGTCCCGGACGATCCGGAGCGCGCCCTGGGCATCCTCTGGCTGCTCAAGGACGCCGACGCGCTCGACCGCGTCCGGCTGGCCCACTGGGAGGCCGCCGACCCGAAGCAGCTGCGTCTGCCGGGCTCCGTGCGGCTGCTGCCGTTCGCCGCGGAGCTCTTCGAGGTCGTCCGACCCTGACGCGCGCGGGCTCCGCGGGCTGTGCGGATCCCGTTGAGCCGGCAGACCATCGCGCGCGCCCCGCCTCACGGCGACCAACGTCACCTCTCGTCACCCTCGTCGCGGGCGCGCGCGCCTGCTACCGTCGATGACCGCCCGGGCACGCAGCGTGCGCCGGGCGCACCGACGATGAGCACACGCACCGACACCACAGAGACGTCCGGCTTCGGCGCCGCCGCAGGCGCGCAGCCGAAGCTCGTGCTCTTCAACGTGACCGGCCGCCGCGATCTCGCGCAGCGAGCGGCGGCGGCCGCCCCCGGCGTCCATCTCGTCCCGCGCCGGTCGTGGACCGACGACCCGGGCGAGCCCCGGCGACCGCTGCTCGGGCGTCGCGGGCCGTCGGTGGGGTTGTGGTTCTGGAGCGGCGCCGAGGACGAGTTCATCGCCCGGGCGCGCGCCATCCTGCTGCGCTTCGTGCATCCGCTGGTCGCCCGGGACCTGCCGTACTGCCTGGGCTTCCCCTTCGGCCCTGAGGTGCTCGCGCCCCGCGGCCTGGGCTTCGCCGAGGTCGCGCACCTCGACCTCGAGGACATCGGCCGGCTGCTCG
>CAYTRM010000048.1:0-11592 GCA_964440225.1 uncultured Thermoleophilia bacterium
CCCGTCTGAGGCGGTGCGGACTCGCGCCGGGCTGCTGAGTAGTCGTCCATGGTGTTGATGTTATGGAACAACGAGTCGTCGCGAAAGCGCACCTCGGCCACGCGGACCTGCGGGAGGATGGCGACGATGCGGTGGCGGCCCGCGTCCAGCACCGCCGTCATCGGCGGAAGGCACGCGGGGCCGTAGGCCGCGAACAGCGGCTGGTGATAGGCGTCGCCGATGGCCGGCAGCGCCACGTCGTGGCCCGGCAGCGCCGTGAGGACGGCGTGCGCGGCCTCGAGCCGCGGAAAGGCGATGTCGACGGCCAGAGCGAACACAGGCCGTTCGAAGCGCCGCAGCGTCGTGGCGATGCCGGCGAGCGGTGAGCCGCCCGGCCAGGCGTCGCGCACGACCTCGACGCCGGTGGCGTCCCCGAGGTCGATGTCCGCACCGTGGCCGATGACCACGGCCACCGTCGGGAACAGGGCGCGCAGGAAGTCGAGGTTGCGTCGAAGGAGGGTGCGCCCTTCGAGCACCAGGAAGCGCTTGTCCACGCCGGCGCGGCGTGCGCTGCCGCCGGCGAGGAGGACGCCGACATCCACGGGGCTGTGGTCGGGGAGAGGCATGTGCTTCGCCACAGTGTACCGGGAAGACGCGCGGTCGAGCGTCCGCCGTTCGGGCGGGAGGCGTGCTTACGCGGGGTACACCTGGATCTCGGTCGCCTTGACCGAGGCGAAGACGGCGCCGCCTTCGCCGAGACGAAGCGAGGCGACGGCCGCCGGCGTGACCTCGGCGACGAAGGCGACCGGCCCGGAGACGTGCACGCGGATGCGCTCCCCGACCACGTCGAGGGCCCCCACCGTGCCGTGCCACACGTTGCGCGCCGAGCCCTCGGGGCGGGTGCGGTGCAGGGCGATGACGCCGGGCGGGACGACCGCGAAGACGTCGTCGCGATCGCCGCTCGTGGGCCCGGCGACGACGATGCGCTCGCCGGACGGGAGCTCGACGCCGCCGTCACGCAGGCGGCCGCGGTACAGGTTCAGGCCGATGAGGCGAGCGACGTAGTCGGAGCGCGGCTGGGAGGTGATGTCGTCGGGCGTGCCTGTCTGTACGACGCGGCCTGCCTCCAGCACCAGCAGCCGGTCGCCCAGCGTCATGGCCTCGATGGGGTCGTGGGTCACCACGAGACAGGTGCCGGCGAACGACGCGAGGTGGAGGGCGAGGTCGCGGCGCAGTTCCGCGCGGGCGCCGGCGTCCATCGCCGACAGCGGCTCGTCGAGCAGGAGGAGTCTCGGGTCTGTGGCGAGCGCGCGGGCCAGGGCGACGCGCTGCGCCTGACCGCCGGACAGCGCGCGCGGGCGTTCGCCGGCGCTGCCTGCCAGTCCCACGCGCTCCAGCCAGGCCGCCGCCGTTTCGCGCGCGGCGCGGCGGCCGGCGCCCCTGGAGCGCAGCCCGAAGGCGACGTTCTCCAGCACCGTGAGATGCGGGAACAGCAGGTAGTCCTGGAAGACCACACCGATGGGGCGGTGTTCGGTCGGCACCCGCGTGCCGTGCGCGGCGTCCTCGAGGACGACGCCGTCGAGCGCCACTCGTCCGCGCTCGAGCGGGATCAGCCCGGCCAGGGCGCGGAGGAGGGTCGTCTTGCCGGCGGCGTTGGGGCCCACGACGGCGACGACCCCGCTGCTCTCCACGCGGAACTCGGCGCGGAGGTCGAGAGCGCCCTTGCTCAGCTCGACGCGCGCGTCGAGGCTCATCGGGAGTCCTCCGCTCTTCCGGTGTGCGGCGCGGTCATCATCGTGACGGGAACCAGCGGCTGCGGAGTGCCACGAGCACGGTCAGGGAGATCGCAAGCATCACGAGGCTCAGCGCGATCGCCGCGCCGGGGTCGTTCTGCAGCGCCAGGTAGACCGCGAGCGGCATGGTCTGAGTGGTGCCCGGGAAGTTGCCCGCGAAGGTGATCGTGGCGCCGAACTCGCCGAGGGCTCTGGCCCAGCAGAGGGCGGCGCCGGCGCCCAGCGACGGCGCGATCAGGGGAAGCGTGACGCGCCGGAACCGCGTCCAGCGGCCGGCGCCCAGCGTGGCCGCCGCGTCCTCGTACCGCCGGTCCATGGCCCGGATGCCGGCCTCGACCGTGATCACCAGGAACGGCATGGCGACGAAGGTCTCGGCGAGGACGGCGCCGGCTGTGGAGAAGGGCAGCGTGATCCCGAACAGGCGGTCGAGCCACTGTCCGGCGAGTCCCTGCCGGCCGAAGGCGAGGAGGAGCGCGACGCCGCCGACGACCGGAGGCAGCACCATGGGCAGAAGGACGAAGGCGCGCACCAGGTTCCGGCCGCGAAAGCGCACGCGGGCGAGCAGCCAGGCCAGAGGTACGCCGAGGAAGACGGAGATGGCCACGGCCGCGACCGAGCAGACCAGAGAGAGGCGCAGAGCCGTCAGCACACCCGGCGCCGCCAGTTCCGCCGGCAGCGTGCTCCAGGGCGCGCGCACGATCAGGGCGAGCAGCGGGAGCGCGAGGAACGCGACCGCGAGCACCGCGAGGGGCACGAAGCCGAACGGGGCGTCGCCGCCCCGGCGGCTACGGACCGGCGGCGTCCGCGGCTCACTCTCCGCCGGGCACGCCCAGGGAGCCGGCTCGCGCGGTGCGACGCGCGCCGCGATGGGATCGCCGGCGACGACGGCCAGCTCCCTCGCGCCGTCTCGCGGCCGCTCGGGATAGACGGCCGGATGCACGTCGTCGTGTCGCGTCACGTGGCGCTCCGTTCGGCGGTCGCCCGGTCGTGCGCCGCATCACGCACGTGAGAGGCGTGGCCGACCTGAGGCGCGACGGTCCTCATCGCGCCGGCGGTGGCAGGAACCCGTGCGCGGCGAGCACGGCCCGGCCTTCGTCCGACAGGACGAGGTCGACGAAGCGTCGCGCCACGTCGCCGTTGGCGCCGGAGGAGACGACGGCGATAGGGCAGGTGGTGATCACGTTCTGGCCCCGGGGGATCGCCACGGCGTCGATGTCTCCTCGGGCGGCCTGTACGTCGGTCACGAAGACGAGTCCCGCGTCCGTCTCCCCAAGAGCCACCTTGGTGACGACGCCCTTCACCGACATCTCGAGAGAGACCGGGCCCACGGCGACCCGCACCCGGTCCAGGATCTCCCCGCCGTACCTGCCGATGGCCGTGCTCTCGGCTCCCAGCACGACGTCGAGGTCCGGCCGGCTCAGATCGGCGAGCCCTTCGATGCGCTCCGGGTTGCCGTTCGCGACGGCGATGGCGAGGCTGTTGCCGGCGAACACGTCCGGGTCGTCGACGAGGTCCCGCACCTTGGCCATGGTGAACGGGTCGGCTGTGGCGAGGACGTCCGCGGGAGCTCCCTGCTGCAACTGCGCGACGAGGTCGCCAGCGCCGGCGAAGTTGAGCGTGACCTCCGTGCCGGGATGGGCCTCGGCGAAGGCGTCGGACAGCTCGGTGTACGCCTCCGTGAGGGACGCGGCGGCGAAGACGGTGAGTCGCGCCGGCTCCGCCGACCCCGCGGGCTCGCCGCCGCAGGCGCCGACGAGCAGCGCGACGGGGACGAGCGCCACGGCGACCAGGCCGGCCCAGCGCTCGATCCGGCGCCGAGCGCGAGGGTGAGCCGAGCGGGCCGCCGGGAGCGTTGCGCCTCGTGGCGCGACCCGGGCGGCACGGCCGCGGCGGGCCGAGCCTTCGGTCATGTCCCTCGCTCCTTTCCAAGCACGGGGAGGTCCCGGCGTTTCCGCCGCGGGCCCACGACGGCGAACGTGTCGCCGCCCCATGGTCTGTCCATGGTACGGCCCGGCGCCCATAGCGAATGCCGTAGGGCGAAGGGCTTGGAGTCGGACCGGCCCGAGAGTACCACCGGCGCCGAGGACGACGCTACCGTCCCCACGCCTCACGCGCGCGGTCGCAGCGAGGGCTGCTTGACGGCGGCCGCTGTACGGGTAGCATGACCGACATTCGGAAGACGGCCGGATCGTCCGGATGGAGCCGGTCGGTTCCGCACGCGCCGGCCCTCGGTGTTCCGGCGCGCGTCGATGGGGGGATCGTGATCGCAGCCGAAAGCGCGCGGGTCAGGCAGGACGACGGTGGGGTGCAGGTGCTCGCCCGCGCCGCCGCCATCCTCCGGCTTCTGGCGGCGGATTCGCCGGGCGGGCTCGCGTTGGTCGTCTCGCGCGTGGGCGTGCGCTTCCCTGCCTTCTGCACGGCCAACGGCAAGGCTCTGCTGGCGCAGCTGCCTCCGGACGAGGTCAAGCTACGGCTCCCGAGGCTGCTCGAGGCGGGCGGGAAGCAGGGACCGGTCAGACGCAGGAGCCTCCTTGCCGAGCTCGAGGAGGTCCGTCGCACGGGTCTCGGCTTCGACCGTGAGGAGCACTGCGCCGGCAGCTGCGGCGTGGGCGCCGCGCTCACCGACATCGACGGCAGCGCGGCCTCCATCGCGGTGCCGATGCCCACGGCGCGCTTCGACGAGGACGCCGACACGGTCGCCGGGGCGCTTCTGCGCGTGCGCGCCGAGGTCCAGATCGCGCTGCAGAGCGCCTGACGTGCGTGATTCTGCGCCGCCGCCCCGTCCCATGTCGACTCACGAGCGGCATCCCTCCGTCGTCGCGGTCATCGGCAGCCCCCGCCCGGCCGGCAACACCGTGGCGCTGGCCGGCGCGGCGCTCGACGAGCTCGCGGAGCGCGGCGCCCGCTGCAGCCGCGTCATGCTGGGCGAGCTGAGCATCGCGCCGTGTCGCGCCCACGACGCCTGCGGCGAGTTCGCGGCCTGCCCTCTGGGCGACGCCGCCGCCGGCGCGCTCGCGTCTGCGTTTGCGGCGGACGGCCTCATCTTGGCATCTCCCGTCTACTACGAGAACGTCTCGGCGCAGATGAAGGCGTTCATGGACCGCAGCGTCTTCCAGTTCTCGCACGGCGTGTGGTTGTCGGCGAAGGTCGTGGGGCTGCTCGCCGTGACCGCCGAGACCGGGCTCGACGACGCGCTCGATGCGATGGCCCGGTACGTCGCCCTGTCGAGTGACCGGGAGATCCCGGTCGTTCGCTTCGGGGGTCACGCCGATGCGGCTGGAGACGCCGCGTCCGACGAGGCTCTGCTCGCCGGCGCTCGCGCCATGGCCGGCGAGATGGCGGAGAGACTCGGCCTCAGCCGGGTCTGAGCACGCCGTCCTCGGTGACGATCGCCGTGACCGGGAGGTCGTGGTCCTCGCACTCGAGCCGGGGGATCACCTGGACGCCGAAGGCCAGCCCCACTCTCGGGACGTTCGCGCGCGTGCGCGCGAGGAACGCGTCGTAGAAGCCGCCGCCGTAGCCGCAGCGTCTGCCGGCGGCGTCGAACGCCGACCCGGGGACGATGACCGCGTCCATGCGCTCGGGCGGGACCTCCTCGAGCCCGTCGCGCGGCTCCGGGATGCCCCAGGAGCCGGGCGCGAGGTCGGCTGTCAGGTCGGTCACGCGGAAGGCCGCCATGAGCCGCGGGGCGAGCACTCGCGGCAAGCACAGGGTCTTGCCTTCCGCGAGGATCCACTCGTTGAGCGGCGTCGTGTCGATCTCGCTGCGGAAGGCGGCGAAGGACATGATCACGGTGGCTGCGCCGAGCTCGGGGAGGCCGCGCGCCCGTTCGCACAGCGCGGCGCTGAGGCGCCGGTGGCGCTCGGCCGTGAGCGCGTCCCGAGCCGCGAGGCAGCGGCGACGCGCGGCCGCTTTGTCCGGGTCCGCGTGCTCCTGGCTACGTCGATCCTGGGTGGGCGCCGGCATCTCCACATCCCTTCGCGCGTGCACTGAACTGGCAACGCTTCGCGAGGAGCAACGCGCCGGGCGCGTACCCGGCGTTTCCTCCTTGCCCTATAGTATAAGAGGAGCCGCTCAGCGGGCATGCGGGTGGCTCGGCAAGGCACACTGGCCGCCGCGGCCATGCGCGTCCGGCGGCCGCCGAGAGGATGGGCATGGCGCTTCGCTCCCAGGAAGAGGTCGCGTTGGCGACCGTGTTCGCGCGCACGTTGCGCAGCGTCATCGCGCTCACCACCTCCGAGGAGAAGCGGGTGTGGCCGAGCGTCGAGCAGGTGCTGGCCGAGACGCCGGCCGACGCGTCGGCGCCGGCGTCGCTCGTCCGCCTGCTGCAGTTCTCGATACTCCCCGAGATCCTCGGCGCCAGCGCCGGTCCGGCCATCTATCTTGCCGCCAAGCGCTCCAGCTGCGAGCTCGGCATCACGTCGATCCAGGGGCTCAAGGACTGGTTCGCCGCGATGCGCCTGGGCGATCTCGAGGTGGAGCTCGACGAGGAGCGCGTGCTCGTCAAGCTCAGCCACTGCCTCAGCTGCGAGCGCCTGCCGGCGACCGGCACCCCGGTCTGCGATGTGGAGCGCGGCATCATCGACGGCGTGCTCGAGAGCATCACGGGCGCCGAGGTGCTCACCAAGGAGACGCTGTGCTGGGGTCTCGGCGACACCGTGTGCCAGTTCGAGGGCTACTCCGGGGAGCAGGCGGGCTATCTCTACCATGAGAACGGCTTCCACCCCGAGGCGCAGCGACGCCTGCTCGGCCAGCTCGCCGATCAGGCGGACGTCGCTCTGGACAACCTGCGTCTCATCGGCGAGCGTCGCGAGCTCGAGACGCACGATCCCCTCACGGGTCTTCTCAACTTCCGCCACCTGCGCGAGCGCGCCGCCTTCGAGCTCGCGGGCGCGGAGCGCCACGGCCGGTCTGTCGCCTTCGTGATGCTCGACCTCGACGGCTTCGGCGCCGTCAACGACGAGATCGGCCGCGAGGGCGGCGACGAGGTCCTGTGCCACTGGGCGGCGGCGCTCACGGCCCAGCTGCGCAGCTGCGATCTCATCTGCCGCTACGGCGCCGACGAGTTCGTGCTGGTGCTGCCCGAGACGGCGGAGCAGGAGGCCGACGTCGCGCTGGCGAGGATCCTGCAGACCATGCGCGACCTCGCCGTGGAGACGGGTGGCCGAACGGTGTCGCTCACCGCCTCAGCCGGGGTCGCCAGCTTCCCCGCCGACGGCCGCACGGCCGAGGAACTCGTCGCCAAGGCGGCGACGACGCTGTACACGGCCCGGGCCGGGGGGCCGGGCCGTGTCGCCTTCTACTCCGGCCCGCCGCGCGCCTGAGCGCCCGGGGAGTGGCGACGCGCGTAGAGATCATCGCCGTCGGGTCGCTGCACCGCGACCTCGCTCCGGCCGCGCGCCACTATCTCGACCTTCTCAAGCCGCGGTTCGACGTCGCCGTCCGCGAGATCCGCGAGGTCCCGCTGCGCGGGCGCAGCGAGGGCGAGGTGCTCCGCGACGAGGGGCGGCGCATCCTCGCCGCCTGGCCGCGGACACCGGAGGTCACGGCGCTGGTCGTGGACGGCAGGCCGGCCGACAGCGAGGGCTTCGCCCGGCGGCTCCGGCTCGCCGTCGAGAGTGGCGGCGCCGGCTTCGTCATCGGCGGCTCGCTCGGGCTCGCTCCGGAAGTGCTCGAGCGGGCGACCTCGCAGCTCTCGCTCTCGGCCCTGACGCTGCCGCACCAGCTCGCCCGCGTGGTGCTGCTCGAGCAGCTGTTCCGCGCCGGCAAGATCATGCGCGGTGAGCCCTATCATCACTGAGCGGCCGGGCGCCCGGCGGCGCCGCTCCCGGTCGCCCGTCGCGGAGGCCCCGGGAGCGCGTCGCGCGGCGGCCTCCGGAACGCTAGAATCCACAGGTGCGCCGGCCGCCGGCCGGCGCCGGCGACCCGGCGGTGCATCATGAACGACGACCTCTACGACCTCGAAGGCCTGGCGGCGTCGCTGCAGGCCGTCCTCGATGAGCTGCTGGGCGACGCGGGCGTGGAGCCCGGCGACGCGCCGTCCGTGGAGCTCACCCTGCCGGCGCGGCCCGAGCACGGCGACCTGACCACCAACGTGGCTCTCGTCGGCGCCAAGCGGGCGCGGCGCGCACCGCGCGATCTCGCCGCGGATCTGGGCGAGCGCTGGCTCGCCGGGCGGGGCGCCGGCGTCTGCGACCGCGTCGAGGTCGCCGGACCCGGCTTCCTCAATCTCTTCCTCGCCGACGAGTGGTATCGCGGCGCGCTGCAGCGACTGCTGGCCGCGGGAGCGGACTACGGCCGCGGCGCCCTGCCGGCCGCGCGGCGCTACAAGGTCAACGTCGAGTTCGTCAGCGTGAACCCGACCGGGCCGTTGCACGTCGGGCACGCACGCTACGCGTCGTACGGGGACGCGCTTTGCCGCCTCTTCGCGTTCGCCGGCCACGACGTCACCCGCGAGTTCTACGTGAACGACTACGGCACGCAGATGCTGCGCTTCGGCCAGTCCCTCGCGGCCCGCTGCGGGCAGCGGCTGGGCCTGGATACCCCGGTGCCTGAAGAGGGGTACCAGGGTGACTACCTGCTCGAGCTTGCGGACGAACTCCTCGCCGCGACCGGCGACCGGTACGCCGGCGCGCTGGAGGCGGCGGCGCCGGACGTCACCGCGCTCCCGGACGACGTGGTCGGCGAGATCAAGCTGTGGGGCCGCGACGCCATCCTCGCGCAGTTCCGCCTCACCCTCGAGCGCCTGCGCGTGCCGTTCGACGTGTGGACGACCGAGAGCACGCTCTACACCGGCGACGGCGAGCATCGTGGCTTCGGCGGGGAGGTGGGCAAGTCGCTGGCCGACCTCGACGGCGAGGGGCTCCTCTACGAGGAGGGCGGCGCCGTCTGGCTGACCACCACGCGCTACGGCGACGACAAGGACCGGGTGCTCGTCCGTCAGACGGGCGACCCCACCTACTTCCTCAGCGACATCGCCTATCACCGCGACAAGATGGACCGCGGCTTCGGCCACATGATCGACATCTGGGGCGCCGACCACCACGGCTACGTGCCGCGGATGAAGGCCGCCTTCACCGCGCTGCCGCCCCACGATCCGGCGCGGCTCGAACTCATCATCGGGCAACTGGTCAACCTGCGCGAGAGCGGTGCGGCGAAGCGCATGAGCAAGCGCAAGGGCGACATCGTGACCGTCGACGACCTGGTCGACGCCATCGGCGTCGACGCGGCACGCTTTCTGCTCGTCGGGCGCTCACAGGACACGACGCTCGAGCTCGACCTCGATCTGGCCGTGCAGCAGAACAACCAGAATCCCGTCTACTACGTGCAGTATGCGCACGCGCGCATCTGCAGCATCCTGCGCAACCTCGAGGCCGAGCGCGCCGCGCCCGCCGCCCCGGGCGTTCCGGCGGTGACCGTGAGCGAGCACGAGCGTTCTCTCCTGCGCGCTCTGGCGCGCTTTCCCGAGATCGTCGTCGACGCCGCCGACCAGCGCGCTCCGCATCGCATCCACAACTACCTCGCCGAGCTCGCCGCGGAGTTCCACGTCTTCTACAGGCACTGCCGCGTGCTCAGTGACGACGAGGACGTGACGGCGTTCAGGGCCGCCGTCTGCGCGGCTACGCGCACCACGCTGGCGACGGGCCTGGGACTGCTCGGCGTCCAGGCGCCTGAGTCGATGTAGCCGGTCGGGCAGGCGCCCGTCAGCCGCCGTACTCGCGCCGCGCCCGCTCGCGGAGTTCCTCGAACTGCTCCGGGGTCAGATCCGCATCCAGTTCGAGCAGCATCGAGACCGCCACTTCCGGCCGGCCGCCGATGAGCTTGTGGACGACGCTGTCGAGCACCGTCTTGGCGACTTCGCGGCCTGGGATGGCAGGCGTGTACACGTAGGCGATGTTGCTCTTGTCCTGGGCGAGCAGATGCTTCTTGACGAGGTTGTTCATGACCGTCATCACGGTCGTGTAGGCGATCTGGCGCCGCGCTCTCAGCGTCTCGTAGACCGCGCGCACGGTGGTCCGGTCCTTCTCCCAGATGACAGCCAGAATGTCCGCCTCGAGTGAACCGATGCCGGTGAAGGGCGCACCCTTGGTGCTGCGCAGCCACTTCGGTCTTGACTGGTCCATCACGACTCCCTCCGTCGTGTGGTGTGGGCCGCACCCAGACGGGTGCGCAGTACGTATGTAATGCTACGTATTCCCCCTCACCGCAAACTCACGCCAGTCAGCGTGGAGTACAATGAGCCACCCGAGGCGGAGGAGGTCGACCGGTGAGCGCTGATCTGCGACTGTTGCGTGACCTGTGCCTTGCTCCGGGGCCGACGGGCTTCGAGGCGCCCGCCCAGGAGGTCGTGCGCCGCCGGCTGGCGCCTCTCGGCGTCGTGGGCGGGGATCCCCTCGGCAACGTGTGGCTGACGATCGGCGACGGCGGCGGTCCGGAGGTCGCTGTCGTAGCGCACTCCGACCAGATCGGCCTCATCGTCACGTATGTCGACGAGCGCGGCTTCGTGTTCGTCGACCGTATCGGCGGCGTGGCGCCGCTGCTGGTTCCGGGGCGCCACTTCGTGATCCACGGACCCTCCGGTCCGGTGCACGCCGTCGGCGGGCGCAAGCCGACGCACATCATCCCCGAGGTCGAGCGCGACAAGGCTCCGCCGCTGGACGAGCAGTTCCTCGACATCGGCGCCGCCGATCGGGCCGCCGCGCTGCGGCGCGTCGCGATCGGCGACCCGGTGACGTTCGCGCCGGACTTCGTCGAGCTCGCCCCGGGCGTGATCGCGACCCAGGCGCTCGACGATCGCGCCGGCGTGTACTGCCTGCTGCGCGCCCTCGAACTGTACGCCGCCGCCCCCGGCGCGGCGCGCCTCACCGGCGTCGCGACGGTGCACGAGGAGACGACCTTCATGGGGGCCAAAGCCATGGCGCGGCGGCTCGAGGCGGACGTCACCATCGTGCTCGACGGGGACTTCTGCAGCGACACGCCGGCGGCCGACGCCAAGAAGCTCGGCGGCGAGGCCAAGCTGGGCGCCGGCCCCGTGCTCGAGCGTGGCGCCGGCAGCAACGAGCCCCTGCTGGCGCTCGCACGCGACGTGGCCGGGGCCGAGGGCATCCCCGTGCAGGTCAAGGCCTGTCCGGCCGACACGCAGACCGATGCCGACGAGCTGATGGCCGCCGGGAGCGGGGCCACCCTGACCGTCGGCCTGCCGATGCGGTACATGCACTCTCCCTTCGAGGTGGCGAGCGTCGACGACCTCGAGTCCACGGTCCGCCTCGTCGTGGCGCTGACGCGGCGACTGGGAGCCGAGTGGCGGCCCGGCTCTCTCGTGCCGTGACGCCGGTGTGCGCCCCGAGGAGGATCACGTGAAGCTGTTCGTCGCCGTCGACCTGGAGGGCATCTCGGGCGTCGTCACCGAGGCCGACACGGACCGCCAGGGCCCGGCGGCGCAGCGCGCCCGGGCCCACATGCGCGCCGATCTCGACGCGGTGCTCGAGGGTTGCGCCGCGGCCGGCGCCGATGAGGTCGTCGTCTGCGACGCGCACGACGACGGGCGCAACCTCGACGCCGCCCGCCTCCCGGCGTTCGTCACGCTGAACAGCGGGTCGCCGGCGCCGCTGAGCATGCTCGAGGGCCTCGGCCCGGACTGCGCGGCCGCCCTGTTCGTGGGGTACCACGCACGCGCCGGCACGGCCGCCGCCGTACTCGAGCACACCTGGAACTACAAGGTGTTCTCCGTACGCGTCGGCGACCTCGAGGTCGGGGAGTTCGGGATCGCCGCCCTGCTGGCCGGCGAAGTGGATTTTGTCTCCATGGTGGCCGAAGAATT
>CAYTRM010000049.1:0-11530 GCA_964440225.1 uncultured Thermoleophilia bacterium
TCACCGTCGTCGGCGGCAAGATCCGCTTCGGCCTCAACGCCGTCAAGGGCGTCGGAGTCGGCGCCATCGAGGCGGTCATCGCCGCTCGCGCCGACGGCCCGTTCACCTCCATCTTCGACTTCTGCGGCCGCGTCGACTCGGCGCTCGCCAACAAGCGCACGCTGGAGGCGCTCATCAAGAGCGGCGCCTTCGACAGCACCGGCGACCCGCGCCGCGGCATGCTCGAGGCGCTGCCCCTGGCGATGTCGGACGGCGAGCGCCGGCGCAAGGACGCGGCGCGTGGGCAGGGAGGCCTCTTCGACCTCGTGGCGCCCGACGACGGCGGCCACCCCGAGCCGGTCGTGCTGCGGGTCGAGTGGGACCAGGCCACGCTGCTCAAGGCCGAGAAGGAGGCCCTCGGCCTGTACGTCTCGGCCCATCCGCTGCAGGGTCTGCGCGAACAGCTGCACGACGAGATCGAGGTCCCCGTGACCCGGCTCGGCGACAGCGGCGACGGCGCCGTCCTCTGGACGGGCGGCATCGTCTCGAACACTCAGAAGCGCGTCAGCAAGAACGGCGGCGTCTGGCTCTCGTTCCGCCTCGAGGACGTCGACGGCGGCATCGAGTGCCGGGCCTGGCCCAAGGTGTATGAGCAGTACCGCGAGCAGCTGGCCGAAGACGCGATCATCAAGGTCAAGGGTCGGATCGAGCGTCGCAGCGAGGGGGAGAGCATGCTCGCCGCGCTCGAGATCGTGCCGTTCAACGGCGTCAGCGAGTATCACCCCCTGACGGTGGTCATCGACGCCGGCTGCGTGCCGCCGGACGTGATCGACGACCTGCGCCGCGTGCTCTCGGACTTCCCCGGCCAGGTGCCGGTGGTGCTCCAGATGGTGCGCGGGGAGCAGCGTGCCAGGCTGCGGGTCGGCGACGGCTTGCGCGTGGACCCGGTCGCCGGTCTCTACGCCGAGCTCAAGGCGCTGCTGGGCGAGAGCTGCATAGGGGTCGGCTGAGGCCGGCCGTCACGACGGGGGGGAGAGGGCTCATGATCCCTGAAGGCATGCGGGACGTGCTGCCGCCCGAGACGGGGCAGCTGCGCGCGGTCGAGACGGCGCTGTGCGGCCGCTTCGAGGCGTACGGATACGGGGAGGTCCGCACCCCCTGGCTCGAGTTCGCGAAGTCCTTCGCCGCCGTGGACGACGACACGCTTGCGGCGGGGTACCGGATGCACGACGAGCAGGGGCACGAGCTCATGGTGCGCACCGACATGACGGCGCCGGTCGCGCGTCTTGCGGCGGAGCGTTGCGACGACGAGCCGCTGCCGCTGCGCTTCTTCTACGTCGCCCCCTGCATCCGCCCCTGGGCGCCGCAGCGCGGGCAGGACGGCGAGTTCACGCAGGCGGGCGCCGAGCTTCTGGGTCTCGACTCGGCGGCCGCCGATGCCGAGTGCGTGACGCTGCTCTGCGACGCACTCTCGTCGCTCGGGCTGCGTGACTTCAGGATCACCCTCGGCAGCGTCGCCTTCCAGAGGGCGCTCATCGAGTCCCTCGGCCTGGAGCCGGAGGATCGCGAGGATCTCATCGAGGCGCTCGCCGACCGCGACTACCCGCTGGTCGAGAGCATCGCCGCCAACGCCGGTCTCGGGCACGACGCGCTCAAGTCGCTGTGGCGCACCCTCGAGCTCAGCGGCGCCGACGACAGCCTGGCGCAGGCCCGTAAGCTGGCGCGGAGCGACGCGGCCGACGCGGCGATCGCGCGGCTCGTCGCCGTGCGCGACCTCGTCGGTGAGGCGGGGTTCGGCGCCGATCTGGCCTTCGACTTCGGGCTGATGCACGACCTCACGTACTACTCCGGCCTGATCTTCGAGGCATACGCTCCTCGTGTGGGTCTGCCGCTCGCCACCGGCGGGCGCTACGACCACCTTGTGCGGCGCTTCGGGTGGGACGTCCCCGGTGTCGGCTTCGCCATCGCCGTGGACCGGCTCGTCGACGCCATGGACGAGGCCGGGTCGGCGCCGGCCACGGGCGCGTCCGCGCTCTCCTTCGTCGGCGGGCTCGAGGAGCCGGCGCGGGCCGCGGAGCTTCGCCGCGCCGGCGTCGGGGTGAGTGCGCTGCCGGAGGGTGCGGCGGATCCGGCGCCGCCGCGGCTGCGGCGGCGCGGCGGCAGCTACGAGCTCGAGCTGGCCGACGGGCGGACCGTCGGCGGGAGCTGGCGCGACGTGCTGCGCGCCCTGGGGGCGGAGTGAGGATCGGCCTCGCCTGTGGCCCGGCGCCACCGTCGGCCGAGCTTCTCGACCTGCTCGAGGCTGCCGGGCTGCCGGCGACCTCGCTGCGGGGCGCGCCGCCGCCCGCGCTCCTCACGGTGGCCGATACGACGTGGCTCCTCGCCTCCGGCGCCGACGTGCTGCGCGCCTGCGACCGCGCGGCCGTCGACCTCGGCGTCGTGGGCAAGCACGTGCTGCTCGAGTCGCGGCACGGAGTCAGTGAGCTGCTCGACCTCGGATGCTGCCGTGACGCCCTGGTGTACGCGGACGCCGCCGGCGCGCGGCCCGGCCGCGCGCTCCGCGTCGCCACGAGCCACCCGGTCAGCGCCCGCGCGCACTTCGCCGCCACGGGTCGCCAGGTGGTGATCGTCGCCATGGACGAGCCGGCGCTCGCGCTGGGGCTCGGTCTGGCCGACGGGGTCGTCATGCTGCGAAGCCGCCTCGCCGCGCGCGTGCCCGGAGTGGACGGCGCGCTCGAGATCCGCGAGGAGGTCGCCGCGTGCAGTGCGCGCCTCGTGGCCGGCCGCGCCGGTCGCGCCCTCCTCGGCGCGCGGCTCGGCGACCTCCTCGAGCGCTTACGCGCCGTGGTGGAGGGCGCATGAGGCGGCTCAGCTGGAACGACGACGTGATGGAGCTGGTGGCGGCGCTGCGCGCCCTGGCTCCGCCGCCCGGCCAGGTGCGTGACGCGGTCGCGGCGATCGTCGCCGACGTGCGCGGCCGCGGCGACGACGCCGTGCGAGCGCACACCTCGCGCCTGGACCGCGTCGAGCTCCCCGCGGCCTACGGCGTCCCGCCGGAGGAGCTTGCCGCGCGGCTCGACGCGCTCGCCCCGGATCTGCGCGCTTCGCTGGAACTGGCGGCCGCCAACGTGCGCGCCTACCACGAGCGCGAGGCCGTGGAGACTTGGCGCGAGAAGCTCCCTCAGGGTCAGGTGGTCGGCCAGGAGATCGTGCCGCTCGCCGTCGCGGGGCTGTACGTGCCCGGCGGCCTCGCCGACTACCCGTCGTCCGTGCTCATGACGGCGATCCCCGCTCAGGTCGCCGGCGTGGGGCGCGTCGTCGTCTGCTCGCCGCCGCGCCCGGGCGGCGGCGCGGCCGCGGGTGTCGCCGCCGCGTGCGCGCTGCTCGGGATCGACGATCTCTACCCGATCGGCGGCGCGCAGGCCGTCACCGCCATGGCTCTCGGCACGTCCGTCGTCCCGCGCTGCGACGTCATCGTCGGTCCCGGCAACGCCTACGTCACCGAGGCCAAGCGCATGCTGGTCGGCGAGGTCGGGATCGACAGCCTCGCCGGCCCCAGCGAGGTCCTCATCATCGCCGACGAGAGCGGTGAGCCGGCCTGGCTGGCGGCCGACCTGCTCGCCCAGGCCGAGCACGGCTCGGGAGCCATGGCGTGCCTCGTCGACGTCGGCGGCACCCTCGCCGGTCCCGTGACGGGGGAGTGTGCGCGTCTCTCGGCGGAGCTCGGCATCGACACCGGCAACGTCGTCGTCGTCGGCTGCCCCGACCGCTCCGCCGCGCTCGCGCTCAGCAACGCCTTCGCGCCCGAGCATCTCGAGCTGCACTGCGAGGACGCGGCCGCCCTCGTCCCCGGCGTGCGCAACGCCGGCGCCGTGTTCGTGGGCCCGCATGCGGCGACCGCCTTCGCCGACTACGCCGCCGGCAGCAACCACGTGCTGCCCACCGGCGGCTCCGCCCGTTTCGCCCAAGGACTCTCCGTCGATGCTTTCCGCAAACGGATGGCTGTGGTAGAACTCGACGGTCCCGCCGCCGCGGCCCTCGCTCCGGCGGTGGCCGCGATCGCCGACGAAGAGGGCCTGCGCGCCCACGCGCGCTCCGCCCGTCTCCGCGCCCAGTGAGGAGCTGCCCATGACCGCGCGACGCGCATCGGTACAGCGCACCACCAGCGAGACCGACATCGCTCTGACCCTCGTGGTCGACGGGTCCGGGGCGGCCGAGGTGAGCACCGGCATAGGCTTTCTCGACCACATGCTCGAGCTGTTCGCGCACCACGGCCGCTTCGACCTCACCGTCACGGCGAGCGGCGATCTCGATGTCGACGGCCACCACACCGTCGAAGACGTCGGGCTGGCGCTCGGAGAGGCGCTCCGCGAGGCGCTCGGCGACAAGCGCGGCATCCGCCGCTACGGGTCGTTCCTGCTGCCGATGGACGAGGCGCTCGCGCTGGTCGCGCTCGACCTCTCGGGCCGGCCCTTCTTCGCGCACGACCTGCAGCTTGCCGGCGTGCGCCTCGGCGCCTTCGACGCGGAGCTCACGGCTCACTTTCTTCGCTCGCTGGCGACGCAGAGCGGCATGACGCTGCACGTGCGTCTGCTCGCCGGCAGCGACGGCCATCACATCGTCGAGGCCGTCTTCAAGGCGTTTGCGCGGGCCCTGTGCGAGGCGTGCGAGCTCCACGGGCGCGACGACGCGGTGCCTTCGACCAAGGGCACGCTCTGACGCTCGTGTCGCAGCCGGGACCGCGTATCGCCGTGGTCGACTACGGCATGGGCAACCTGGCCAGCGTGGCCAAGGCGCTCGAGCGCAGCGGCGCCGACGTGCGCGTCACACAGAGCGTAGCCGCGGTGCGCGACGCCGCCGGGGTCGTGCTTCCGGGCGTCGGCGCCTTCCGCGACGCGGTGGCGCGGCTGGAGGACGGGGGGCTCGGGGCCGTCGTCGTCGAGCGCATCGCCGCCGGCACACCGTTCCTCGGCGTCTGTCTTGGGCTGCAGCTTCTCTTCGACAGCAGCGCCGAGGGGGGCCGCCGGCCCGGCCTCGGCGTGCTTTCGGGCGCCGTCGAACGCCTGGAGACCGATCTCAAGGTGCCGCACATCGGCTGGAACGACCTCGAGTGGGGGCCGGCCGGCGCGGGCATGGCCCGCGGGCTGCCGGCCCCCGCCACCGTCTACTTCGTGCACTCGTACGCGGCCGTGCCGGCCGACCCCGCGATCGTGGCCGCGACGACCGACTACGGCGGTCCGGTCGTCGCGGCAGTGGCGCGGGACAACGTCTGGGCGGTACAGTTCCACCCGGAGAAGAGTTCGAGCGTCGGGCTGTCGCTGCTGGCCGCCTTCGTCGCCAACGTCCACCGGGAGGCGCACTCCTCATGATCGTGTTCCCCGCCGTCGACATCCAGGACGGCAAGGCCGTGCGGCTGCGCCGTGGCGACTTCGACGACGTGACCGTGTTCAGCGACGACCCTGTGGACCTGGCCCGGTACTGGCAGGACCAGGGCGCCGAGGGCCTCCACGTGATCGACCTCGACGCCGCGCGCACGGGCGAACTGCAGAACTTCGCGATCGTCGAGAGCATCGTCAAGGCGCTCGACATCCCCGTCCAGTACGGCGGCGGCATCCGCGACGCCAAAGCGCTCGCCCTGACGGCGGGCATCGGCGTGCACTGGGTGATCATGGGGACGGCGGCGGTGACGTCGCTCAACCTGCTCGACGACGCCGTCAAGTGGCTGGGCGAGCGACTCGTCGTGGGGCTCGACTGCACCGACGGCATGGTCGCCACGCACGGCTGGCAGGAGCGGTCCCAGATGAGCGCCATCCGCTTCTCCAAGGTCCTCGCCGACCACGGCGTGGGGCGTGTGATCTACACGGACACGGCCCGGGACGGCATGCTCGGCGGGCCCAACCTCCTCGGGCTCAAGGACCTCGCCGAGGTCTCGCCGCTCGAGATCATCCTCGCCGGCGGCGTCGGCCTGCTCGACGACCTGCGCCGCCTCAAGCGGCTCGACGCCGCCACGGTGGTCGGCGTCATCGTCGGCAGGGCGCTCTACGAGAAGGCCTTCACGCTCGCCGACGCCCAGGCCGTCTTCGCCGGCTGACGGCGGCCGGCGGTGCACCGCAAGCGCATCATCCCGTGCCTCGACGTCCGTGACGGACGCGTGGTCAAGGGCGTCAACTTCGTCGCCATCCGCGACGCCGGCGATCCCGTCGAGCTGGCGGCGCGCTACGACGCCGAAGGCGCCGACGAGCTCATCTTCCTCGACATCACGGCCTCGCACGAGCGCCGGGACATCATCGTCGACCTCGCAGCGCGCTGCGCCGAGCAGGTCTTCATCCCGTTCACCATCGGCGGCGGGCTGTCGACGGTCGACGACGTTCGCAGGATCCTCACGGCGGGCGCCGACAAGGTGACGATGAACACGGCGGCGGTCGAGGATCCCGAGCTGATCCGCCGCTGCGCCGAGCGCTTCGGCTCGCAGTGCATCGTCGTCGCCATCGACGCGAAGCGCGTCGCGGGGAGCGGGGAGGCCGGCGCGCCGCCCCGCTGGGAGGTGTACGTCCACGGCGGGCGCACGCCGACCGGCATCGACGCCGTGGAGTGGGCGCGGCGGGCCACCGAGTTGGGCGCCGGTGAGTTCATGCTCACCAGCATGGACCGCGACGGCACTCGCGACGGGTACGATCTCGAGCTCACGCGCACCGTCGCGCGGGCGGTCGGCGTGCCGGTCATCGCCTCCGGCGGCGTCGGTACGCTGGAGCATCTCGCGGAGGGTCTGACCGCCGGCGAGGCCGACGCCGTTCTGGCGGCGAGCATCTTCCACTACGGCGAGCACACCATCGCGGAGGCCAAGGCCTTCCTCGCCGCGAGAGGCGTCCCCGTGCGCCTGGTGGAGCCGGCGGGGGTGGGCGCCGGCCCGGCGCCGGACGCGCCGGACCCGTCGGACCCGTCGGACCCGTCGGACGCGCCGAGCCGGTCGGCGCGGCCTTGAGCGCGACGCGCCGCATCGATCTCACCGCGGCGCGCGCCACCGACGCGCGCGCGCTCGCCGAGGCCGTCTCCGCCGCGCGGCTCGTGTGCTTTCCGACGGACACGGTGTACGGCGTCGGCGGGCGGTCGACGCCCGCCGTCCGCGAGGCCGTCATCGCGGCCAAGGGGCGCGACGCCGGCAAGCCGCTCCAGGTGGTGTACCCGTCGCTGGAGGTGCTCGAGGCGTCGGTCGCGCTGGAGCCCCGGGTCCTCGGCGCGGCGCGCCGCCTTCTGCCGGGGCCGTTCACGCTTCTGGTGCCGTACCCGCCGGGGCTGAGCTTCCCGCCGGCGGGCGAGGTCCCGCCGCCGGCCTCACCGGCTTCGCCGCCGACCTCGCCCACCTCGCAGGCCTCACCCGCGCCGCCGGCCTCGTCCATCTCACCGGCCGCTTCCGCCACGTCTTCGGGACTCACGCGCACGCTCGGCGTGCGCGTTCCCGCGTGGCCGCCCGCCGCGCGGGGGCTGGCGAGCCTGCCCTTCGGTCTGCTCGCCTCGAGCGCCAATCCGAGCGGGGGTGCGGCGCCACGCTCGGTCGTGGAGGTCGACCCCGGCATCCTCGCCGCCTGCGACCTCCTCCTCGACGCCGGACCGGTGAGCGGTCTCGCGTCGACGGTGGTCGATCTCAGTCACTACGCTCAAGGCGGCCGCTGGCGCATCCTGCGCACCGGCGCCGTCGACGAAGAGGGCGTCGCCGAGCTGCTCGGCGGCGCCGGGGAGGAGCCGGAGTCGCCATGAGGACGCTGCCGTTCTACCAGCTCGACGTGTTCACCGACCGCCCCTTCGCCGGCAACCCGCTGGCCGTCTTTCCCGAGGCCGTGGGCCTGACGGCCGTGCAGATGCAGGCGATCGCCAGCGAGATGAACCTCTCGGAGACCACCTTCGTGCTGCCCCCGGAGGGCGACGGCGACGCCCGGGTGCGGATCTTCACGCCGGCCGTCGAGCTGCCGTTCGCCGGGCACCCGAGCGTGGGTACTGCGTGCGAGCTCGTGCGCCTGCGCCTCGTCGACGTGTACCAGCCGGTGACGACGGTGGTGCTCGAGCTCGACGTGGGCCCCACCGTCGTCGAGGTGACGGTGCGTGACGGCGAGCCCGTCTCCGGCACGGTCCACCAGCGCCCGCCCGTGTTCCACGCTCCATCGCCGCGCGGCTCCGCCGCCGCCGCGCTCGGCCTCGACCTCGACGACCTGCACCCGGAGTTCGACCCCGTCCCGGTCGACACCGGCCTTTGCTACACGATCATCCCGCTGGTCTCGCAGCGCGCGCTGGCGCGCGTCTCCATCGACCTCGATCTGGCCGCCGACTTCGAGCGGCGCTACGCGGAGCTGTACCCGTGCGCGTTCACGGGGCAGGCCGACCCGTGGGTCGAGGCGCGCGGCCTGTTCCCCTTCGCCGGCATCACCGAGGACCCGGCGACCGGCAGCGCCGCGGGACCGCTTGCCGCGTACATGGCCCGGGAGGGCGTGCTGCCGCCGGGCGAGGAGCGCGTCGTCCTGCAGGGGCAGCACATCGGCCGGCCCAGCTTCCTCACCGTCTCCGTCTCGGGCACGCGGGAGCACATCGAGGACGTCCGCGTGGGCGGGCGGGTGCACTCCGTGTTGAGGGGCGAGCTCTCGCTGCCGGACTGATACAATCAGCGGCCTGTACGGACAGGTCTCGGCGTCTCGCATCGGGCCGCGTTCCCGCGTGGCTCGCGCCCGTCGCGAGCGCACCCGCTCACTCCCCGGACCAGAAGGAGCATGCCATGAAGATCGCCGCCGGCGCCGACCACGGAGGGTTCGCGCTGAAACAGGCTGTGGTGCGCCGCCTGCGCTCGCTGGGTCACGAGGTGATCGACGTCGGCACCGACTCTGAGGAGAAGTCCGTCGACTACCCGGATTTCGGTCACAAGGTCGCGACGATGGTCGCCGCCGGCGACGTCGACCGCGGGCTGCTGGTCTGCGGGACCGGTCTCGGCATCTGCATGTCGGCCAACCGCCACCCCGGCGTGCGCGCCGCGGACTGCTTCACGCCGTACCTCGCGGAGATGGCGCGCCGTCACAACGACGCCAACGTGCTCTGCATGGGCGGCCGCATCCTCAGCGAGGACGAGGGCTGGGCCATCACCGAGGTGTGGTTGAACACGCCCTTCGAGGGAGGACGCCACGAGCACCGGGTGGCCGGCATCGAGCCGGGAGGCGGGTGCGAGTGAGCCCCGTAGGTCGCGAGTGGCGCCGCGAGCCGCTCTACCACCTCGACCCCGAGCTCAACGAGCTCCTGCGAAGCGAGCTCAACCGCCAGCAGGAGACCCTGGAGCTGATCGCCAGCGAGAACTTCGCCAGCCGCGCCGTGCTCGAGGCCACGGGCTCCGTGCTCACCAACAAGTACGCGGAGGGCACGCCCGGGGCGCGGTACTACGGCGGGTGTGACGTCGTCGACCAGGTCGAGCGCCTCGCGATCGACCGCTGCAAAGAGGTGTTCGGCGCCGAACACGTGAACGTGCAGCCGCACTCCGGCTCGTCGGCCAACCTGGCGGCGCTGTTCGCCCTGCTGGAGCCGGGCGACACGATGCTGGCCATGGCGCTCGCCCACGGCGGCCACCTCACGCACGGCATGGGCATCAACTACTCCGGCCGGACCTACGATGTGGTGCCGTACCACGTGCGCCCTGACACCGAGCTCATCGACATGGACGAGGTGCGCGACCTCGCGCTGGCTCACCGTCCCAGGCTCATCGTCTGCGGCTACAGCGCGTACCCGCGCATCGTCGACTTCGCCGCCTTCCGCGAGATCGCCGACGAGTGCGGGGCCATGCTCCTCGCCGACATCGCCCACATCGCCGGGCTGATCGCCGCGGGGGTGCACCCCAACCCGGTCCCGTACTGCGACGTGGTGACCAGCACCACCCACAAGACGCTCACGGGGCCGCGCGCCGGCATCATCATGTGCCGTGCGGAGTATGGCGCCGCCATCGACCGCGCCGTCTTCCCCGGCATGCAGGGCGGGCCCCTGATGCACGTGATCGCCGCCAAGGCCGTCTGCCTGCGCATCGCCCAGAGCGACGAGTTCCATCGCCTGCAGCGGCAGATCGTGAAAAACTGCGCCGTACTCGCCGAGACGCTGGCCGAGGGCGGCCTGCGTCTCGTCTCCGGCGGCACCGACGTGCACCTGGCGCTGGTCGACCTGCGCAGCACGGGGATGAGCGGGCTCGAGTGTCAGGACCTTCTCGAGACGGTGAACATCACAGCCAACCGCAACGTCGTGCCCTTCGAGGACGCGTCGTTCAACGTCGCCAGCGGGCTGCGCGTCGGCTCGCCGGCGGTGAGCACCAGGGGCTTCATGGAGCCCGAGATGCGCCAGACCGGCGAGCTCATGCTCCGCGCCATCGCCGCTCGCGAGAACGGCGCCGCCCTCGCGGAGATCCGTCACGAGGTCCTCGACCTTCTGGACCGCTTCCCACTCTACGAGTTCCTGTGAGCGGTCCTCCCGACAACGTCGCCGCCACGCCGCAGGCGCGGCCGACCTGGGACGAGTACTTCCTGCAGCTCGCCCGGCAGGCGGCGACCCGCTCCACCTGCCTGCGTCGCCGGGTGGGCGCCGTGCTGGTGCGCGACAAGCGCATCCTCGCGACCGGCTACAACGGCGCTCCGCGCGGCGTCTCCCACTGTCTGGAGGTCGGGTGTCTGCGCGACGCGCTCGGCATCCCCTCGGGGGAGCGCCACGAGCTCTGCCGCGCCATCCACGCCGAGCAGAACGCCGTGATCCAGGCGGCGATCCACGGCGTGGCCATCGAGGGCGCGACCCTGTACTGCACGCACCACCCCTGCATCCTGTGCGCCAAGATCCTCATCAACTGCGGCGTGCGCGAGATCCACTACCTCGAGGGCTACCCCGACGAGCTCTCCCGCGAGATGCTCGAGGAGGCGGAGGTCGTGCTCCACAAGGAGGAACTGCCATCGGCGGCCCGCTGAGCCTCTCGAGCCCGCTGCGCACGGCCATCCTCGGCTTTCTCATCGCGGCCCTGATCGTCTACGTCCTCACGCCGCTGATGGGGCGTCTGGCGCACCGCACCGGGGCGGTTGACACGCCCAGCGACGACCGGCGCATGCACGTGCTCGCGACACCCCTCCTGGGGGGGCTCGGCATGTACCTCGGCTGGATGGTCCCGGTCATGCTGCTGGTCGAGGTCGACCGCGCGGTGTGGGGCATCATCGGCGGCGCGACGATCGTCGTCGCCGTGGGCCTGTTCGACGACCTCTACGAGCTGGAGCCCATCGTCAAGTTCATCGGCCAGCTGCTCGCCATCGGCGTGGCCATCTACTTCGACACGCGCGTCACCCGTCTCGGCGTGCCCTTCACCGACATCATGTGGCACCTGCCCGTCCTGCTGTCGATCCTCTTCACCGGCTTCTGGATGGCGATGATCATCAACATGGTGAACTTCATCGACGGCCTCGACGGGTTGGCGGCCGGTGTGTGCGGCATCTCCGCGCTCACGTTCTCCATCATATCGCTGCTCACGGGCTTTCCGGCCATGGGCGTGCTCTCCGCCGTG
>CAYTRM010000050.1:0-11512 GCA_964440225.1 uncultured Thermoleophilia bacterium
GGCGCTGCGCCCGCTCACGCAGCTCGGGCGGGCGCTGGCCTCCGTGCGCAAGGGCGAGCGACCCCCGCCGCTGCCGCCCGACTCGGCCGAGCCGGCCGCTCGCGGCATCTCACTCGCCGTGAGCGACATGCTCGAGCGCATCGACGGCGAGTCGCGGGCGTACTCGTCGAAGATCTTCGAGTCGATCGAGGAGGAGCGCCGCCGCATAGGGCGCGAGCTGCACGACGACACGAGCCAGTCGCTGGCCGCGGCGCTCCTGCGTCTCGATGTCGCCGCCAGGGGCATGGGCGGGTGCCCTGCCGAGGCGCGGAGCGAGATCGCGCGGGCCCAGGAGCTCATCCACTACTGCCTCGAGCAGTTGCGCGTGCTGGTTCACGATCTGCGCCCCTCCATGCTCGACGACTTCGGTCTCGTGCCGACGCTGCGCTGGTACGTGCAGTCTCATCTCGACACGGAGGCGCTCGACGTGGACGTCGACATCGAGGACGACGCCGGGCGCCTTCCGCCCGCCGTAGAGACAGCTCTGTATCGCATCGCGCAGGAGTCGCTCGCCAACGTGCAGAAGCACTCCGGCGCCACGCGCGTGCGGCTGCGGCTCGAGATCCAGCCGGGGTACGCCACGCTGCTGATCGCCGACAACGGGCGGGGGTTCGACCCCGACGAGGTGCTGCTCGACCGGGAAGGCAGGTATGGAGTGGGCCTCCTGTCGGTGCGCGAGCGAGCGGAGTTGCTCCACGGGACCGTCAACCTCGACTCCTCGGCGGCGGGCGGCACCAGCGTGCACGTCGTGATCCCTATCGAGACGGAGGAGCGGTGACGGCGAGCAAGGAGCGCCTCATCAGAGTCCTGCTGGTCGACGACCACACGATCCTCCGCGAGGGCATCCGCTCGCTGCTCGCGGACGAACCCGAGATCGTCGTCGTCGGTGAGGCCGCCGACGGCGAGGAGGCGGTGGCCCGCGTGGCGGAGCTCGAGCCGGACGTCGTGCTGATGGACATGGTGATGCCGAAGATGAACGGTCTCGAGGCCACGCGGGTGCTGCGCGAGACGGCGCCGTCGACCAAGGTGCTCATCCTGAGCATGTACGACGACGACGAGTACGTGCAGCAGGTCATCCAGGCCGGGGCCTCCGGGTACCTGCTCAAGGGCGTCGCCGCCGAAGACCTCGTGCGCGGCATCCGCGAGGTGCACGCCGGGTCGTCGTTCCTCAACCCGGCTGTCGCGGCGAAGCTGATCGAGGACTACGTGCGGCGCGTCCAGGGCGACACTCCCGCGGCCGGGCGTGAACCGCTCAGCGCGCGCGAGCGCGAGGTGCTCAAGCTCATCGCCGAGGGCAACTCGAACCCGGAGATCGCGGCGATCCTGCACCTCAGCCGCAAGACGGTCGAGAGCCACCGCACGAACATCATGCGCAAGCTCGACGTCCACGACGTCACCGGCCTCGTCAAGTATGCGCTGCGCACGGGGCTGATCCGGCTCGACTGAGCCGCGCTCGGGCGGCTGCGCGCCGGCGCCGCCCGGGAGGGGCGCCGGGGCGCCGCCGCCGCGGTCCCGCGCCGCGCCGCCGCCGCGGTCCCGCGCCGCGCCGCCGTCGCGGTCCCGCGCCGCGCCGCCGCCGCACATCGTTGTCCAAACGGGCGTGTCGAGCCCATCGTCAATGGCTCTGCGCGATCCTCTTTGGAGAAACGTGCAGAATCGTAGTCGAAAGGCGATGCGCGACCTTCGGCGTCGCCGTTTCGTGCGTAAGGATTCGCTGCGCAGCCTCAGTGGGGTGAACACCTGATTTATCGCGCCGCGGCCGTCCGTCCGCCGTCCATTCAGTCGCCCGGGGTTGCGCCTTTTGTACAGATTGCGAAAGGCGGGAGCCTGGGTGGCGTGGTACCTTGTACGGGAGTCGAGAAGTCGTGGGGGAACCGCGGATCTCGGGGCGTGCGCTGAAGTGGGCGGATTTGTTACACTGTTCACAAGCGTGCGGTGGCCGGGAGCGCGGGGTCGTCTGACCCGCCCCCGACCCTAAGAAGTGAGCGTCGCTGACGCTTCGTCGCGCCCGTTTGCTCCGGCAGCCGGGGGGTGGCGAGGCGCCGTGTACGTCTTTCAGGTGACGAACTGGAGAGGGGAATGACCGAGCTAGCGACCACAGCGCAAGCCAGGGAACTTCACAGGAAGTTCACCGAAGACGTTCTGAGCATGCCGGGGGGTGAGAAGATCAAGATCTGCCAGCAGTGCGGCACCTGCACCGGCTCCTGCCCGACAAGCCACCTCATGGACTGGGGTCCGCGCGAGATCATCGCCGCCTTCAGGGCCGGGATGATCGACCGTGTCGTCAAGAGCAACACCATCTGGCTCTGCACCTCCTGCTACTACTGCACGGTGCGCTGCCCGGCCGGCATCAAGATCACCGATCTCATGTACGAGCTCAAGCGCATGGCCATCAAGTACGACCTCGTGCCCAAGGACAGCAAGAACCCGGCGATGACCAAGTACTTCGTGGACAGCGTCCACAAGCACGGCCGCAACCACGAGGTCGAGCTCATGACCAAGTACATGCTCGCCAAGGACTGGGGCATGCCCTTCCGCTTCTGGCAGGTCGGGCTCAAGCTCTTCACCGCCGGCCGCCTGCCGCTGGCCGCAAAGAACATCCGCGGGCGCGACGAGCTGGACAAGATCTCAGCCTATCTGGACGCTCAGGAGGAGAAGGCCCAATGAGGTATCTGTACTATCCGGGGTGCTCCGCCGAGGCGACCGGCAAGGCCTACGACATCTCCACCAGGGCGCTCATGGAAAAGCTGGGCGTGGAGCTGGTCGAGCTGAACGACTGGAACTGCTGCGGCGCAACGAGCTACTTCTCGGTGCGCGAGCTCGACTCGTTCGCGATCGCGGCCCGCAACCTGGCGATCGCCCAGGAGATGGGCGACGACGAGCTCCTCGTGATCTGCAACGCCTGCTACACGACGCTGGCCAAGGCCAACCGCTACATGGCCGACGACCCCAAGGTCTACGAGGCCGTGCAGGGCGCTCTCGGCGCCGTTGGCCGCACCTACGACGGCAACGTCAAAGTGCGCCACATCATGGACATCCTCATCAACGACGTCGGCCTCGAGGAGTTCGGCAAGCACGTCACGCGGCGCCTGACCGGGATCAAGGTCGCGCCGTACTACGGCTGCCAGTTCTCGCGTCCCATGGGCGCCTTCGACGACGTCCAGATGCCCACCACCATGGACCGCCTCTTCGAGGCGACCGGCGCCGACGTGATCACCGACTACGACGCCAAGACCGACTGCTGTGGCGGCATGATGATGCTCACCCGCGAGGACGCGGCCCTGCGCCTCTGCCACGAGCTGCTCGTCGCCGCCGCCCAGAAGAACGCCGACGTCATCGTCGCCGCGTGCCCCCTCTGCGAGATGAACCTCGAGGCCTACCAGCCGCGCGTCAACAAGGCGTACGGCACCGACTTCAACATCCCGGTCATGTACTTCACCCAGCTCGCCGGTCTGGCTCTGGGCGTCGACCCCAAACAGCTAGCCATCGACAAGCAGGTCGTCTCCTGCGCCCCGGTGCTTGCTGCGATCCCGGCGTGAGCGGCGAGGAGGAGACGAGAATGCCTGAAGAGAAGATCGCCGTCTATTTCTGCCACTGCGGCAGCAACATCGCCGGCAAGGTCGACGTGGAGAAGGTCACGGCCTGGGCGGCGGAACAGCCCAACGTGGTGGTCGCGCGCGAGTACAAGTACATGTGCTCGGACCCCGGCCAGGACCTGATCAAAGAAGACATCGAGAAGCTCGGCGTGGACCGCGTGGTCGTGGCGGCCTGCTCGCCGACCATGCACGAGCCCACCTTCCGCAAGGCGGCCTCCGACGCGGGCCTCAACCCGTATCTGCTGCAGATGGCCAACGTGCGCGAGCACTGCTCGTGGGTCACCGAGGACAAGGAAGAGGCCACCGAGAAGGCCAAGCGCATCCTGAACGCGCAGATCCACCGTCTGCCCTTCAACGAAGCGCTCGATCCCATCGAGGTGCCGGTCAACCCTGCCGTCATGGTCGTCGGCGGCGGCATCGCCGGCATCGAGGCGGCGCTCAAGCTCTCGGCGACCGGCAAGAAGGTCTACCTCGTCGAGAAGCAGCCGAGCATCGGCGGCCACATGGCGATGTTCGACAAGACCTTCCCGACGCTCGACTGCGCGGCGTGCATCCTGACGCCGAAGATGTCGGCGGCCGGCAAGGACCCCAACATCGAGATGCTCGCCTACAGCGAGGTCGAGGAGGTCGACGGGTACGTCGGCAACTTCAAGGTCAAGGTGCGCAAGAAGGCCCGCTACGTCGACATCGACACCTGCACGGGCTGCGGCGCCTGCCTCGAGGCCTGCGTGGTGCGCAAGGTGCCCAGCGAGTTCGACCAGGGCCTCTGCAACCGCAGCGCCATCTACATCCCGTTCCCGCAGGCGGTGCCGCTGCGCGCGACCATCGACGCCGAGAAGTGCCTGACGCTGCGCGGCAAGAAGTGCAAGCAGCCCTGCACCACCGCGTGCGGTCCGCAGGCGATCGACTTCGACCAGAAGGACGAGGTCATCGACATCGAGGTCGGGGCGATCATCATGGCGACCGGGTTCGAGCTCTGGGACCCGACGCCCGAGACGCGCTACAGCTACGGGCAGCTCGACAACGTGATCACGAGCCTCGAGTTCGAGCGTATCTCCAACGCCTCGGGCCCGACCAACGGCCACATCGTCTGCAAGAACGGCGAGGCGCCGAAGACGGTCGCGATCCTGCACTGCGTCGGCAGTCGCGACGAGAACTTCCAGGAGCACTGCTCGCGCGTGTGCTGCATGTACTCGCTGAAGTTCAGCCACCTGATCAAGGAGCACCTGCCCGAGACCGACGTGTACGAGTGCTACATCGACATGCGGGCGTACGGCAAGGGCTACGAGGAGTTCTACAAGCGCCTCATGGACGAGGGCGTCCACTTCATCCGCGGCCGCGCCGCCGAGGTCAGCAGCGTGGCGCTCTCGCCCGAGGAGAAGGGACGCCTCATCGTCAAGGTCGAGGACACGCTGCTCGGGATCGTGCGGCGCGTCCCGGCCGACATGGTGATTCTCTCGAGCGGCCTCGCCCCGGCGAAGGACGCCAAGTCCGTGGCCCAGACGTTCGGCTTCGGCTGCTCGGCGAACGGGTTCTACCTCGAGCGGCACCCCAAGCTCGAGCCGGTGAGCACGGTCACCGACGGCATCTTCATCGCCGGCTGCTGCCAGTTCCCCAAGGACATCCCCGACACGGTCGCGCAGGCCGGCGCCGCCGCCGCAGGCGCGCTGGCGCTGGTCGACAACGCTACCGTCAAGGTCGAGCCGACGATCTCGTACATCGACCCGGAGAAGTGCAGCGGCTGCCACATCTGCGTGGGCCTCTGCCCGCACTCCGCCATCCAGTACAACGAAGAGCTGAAGGTCGCCGAGGTCATCACGGCGGCATGTAAGGGCTGTGGCGTCTGCGTCGCCGCCTGCGGCAGCAACGTGCCGCAGCAGCGCGGCTACCTCGACGACCAGATCTTCGCCGAGATCGAAGGAGCCATGGCCCTCTGAGGCCGTGTGTCAGTGAAGGAGAGCACAGTGAGTGATCAGTTCGAACCTCGTCTGATCGGGTTCCTCTGCCGCTGGTGCAGTTACAACGGCGCCGATCTCGCCGGCACCTCGCGCCTCAAGTACCCGGCCAACATGGTCCCGATCAAGGTCAACTGCTCGGGGCGGGTCGACCCGACGCACATCCTCAAAGCGTTCGAGGAAGGCGCCGACGGCGTGCTCATCGCCGGTTGCCATCCGGGCGACTGCCACTACATCAACGGCAACTACCGCACCGCCGGCCGCTACCCGCTCATGGAGAAGCTCCTGGAGCAGATGGGCCTCGAGCACGGGCGCGTGCGCCTCGAGTGGGTCTCCGCCGCCGAGGGCGAGAAGTTCCAGCACGTCGTGACGGAGTTCACCGAGCAGGTCCGCGCCCTGGGCCCGCTCGGCTGGGGCAAGCAGTTCCACGACGAGTCCGCCGACGCCGAGACGGCCGAATCCGCGAAGGAGGCGGTGCCCGCATGAGTGAGAAGTTCAAGTTCGCCATGTACTGGGCCGGCAGTTGCGGCGGTTGCGAGATCTCCGTCCTCGAGACCGGCATGAAGATCCTCGACGTCGACGCCAACTTCGACGTGGTCTTCTGGCCCGCCGCCGCCGACTTCAAGTACAAGGACGTCGAGGGCTACGACGACGGCTTCATCGACCTCTGCCTGTTCAACGGCTGCGTGCGCAACAGCGAGAACGAGTACATCGCCAAGCTGCTGCGCCGGAAGAGCAAGGTCCTCGTCGCCTTCGGCTCCTGTGCGACGACGGGCGGCATCCCCGGCCTGGCCAACCTGGCCAGCGCGCAGGAGATCAAGGACCTCGTCTACCGCGACAACCCGTCGCTGGACAACCCCGACGGGGTGTACCCGCAGGAGCACTACGCGGTGCCGGAGGGTGAGCTCGACCTCCCGCACATGTACGACACCGTGAAGACCCTGGCGCAGACCGTGGACGTCGATTACTACATGCCCGGCTGTCCCCCCGAAGCGCATCAGATCTCGGCGGTGCTCGACGTCGTCATCGCCGCGCTCAAGGGCGAAGGCCCGCTGCCGGCCAAGGGCGCCACGATCGGCGTCGCCCCGAAGACCTGCTGCGACGAGTGCGAGCGCGTCAAGGGTGAGAAGAAGATCAGCGGCTTCCGGCGCATATGGGAGTTCATCCCCGACCCGGAGCAGTGCCTGCTCGAGCAGGGCATCATCTGCATGGGGCCGGCGACACGCGCCGGCTGCGGCGGGCGTTGCGTCAAGGTCGGTATGCCCTGCCGCGGCTGCTACGGCGCGCCCGAGGGCGTCATCGATCAGGGCGCCAAGATGCTCAGCACGGTGGCGTCGATCATCGATGCGCCGACGCCCGAGGAGATCGCCGACATCGCCGCGACCGTCCCCGACCCGGTCGGCACCTTCTACCGCTTCGGGCTCGCTGATTCGCTGCTCAGGAGGGCGAAGGTCTGATGAGAAAAGTAAGCGTCGATCCCATCACGCGTCTCGAGGGTCACGGCAAGATCGAGATCTTCGTCGACGACGACAACAAGGTCCAGAACGTCTACTTCCAGATCCCCGAGCTGCGCGGCTTCGAGCGCTTCTGCGTCGGTCGCCCGGTCGAGGAGCTGGCGCGCATCACGCCGCGAATCTGCGGCGTGTGCCCCGAGGCTCACCACATGGCGGCCACCAAGGCCATCGACGCCGTCTTCGGCGTCGAGCCCACGCCGACGGCCTCGATGCTCCGCGAGTTGCTGTACCAGGCGTTCTTCGTGACCGACCACACCACGCACTTCTACATCCTCGCCGGCCCCGACTTCATCATGGGTCCCGAGAGTGACCCGGCGAAGCGCAACATCCTCGGCGTCATCAACAAGGTCGGCCTCGAGACCGGCGGCGCCGTGATCAACCTGCGTTCCGAGGCCGCCGAGCTCATCAGCATGATCGGCGGCAAGCAGATCCACCCGGTCTGCGGCCTCCCCGGCGGCGTCAGCACGGCGATCACCGCCGAGCAGCGCGACCGCATGGTCCAGATCACCACGGGCATGATCGAGTTCGCCAAGTTCAGCCTGCAGCTCTTCGACGACGTGGTGCTCGGCAACAACGACTATGTCGACCTCATCAAGAGCGACGCGTTCACGCACGCGACCTACAACATGGGTGTGGTCGACGCGAACAACAAGGTGAACTTCTACGACGGCCCGATACGCGTCACCGGCCCGGACGGCGCCGAGCTCGAGAAGTTCGAGGGCAAGGACTATCTGGATCACATCGCGGAGCACGTCGAGCCGTACAGCTACCTCACGTACCCGTACCTCAAGTCGGTCGGCTGGAAGGGCTTCGTCGACGGCATGGACTCGGGCGTGTACCGGGCCTCGCCGCTCAGCCGCCTGAACGCGTCCGACGGCATGGCCACTCCGCTGGCTCAGGAGGCGTACGAGCGCTTCTACAGCACGCTCGGCGGCAAGCCGGTCAACGCCACGCTGGCGACGCACTGGGCGCGCCTCGTGGAGTTGCTCTACTCCGCCGAACGCGCCCACGAGCTGGCCACCGACCCCGAGATCATCAACCCCGACGTGCGCAACATCCCCACGGGCATCGTCGGCGAGGGCGTCGGCGTGGTCGAGGCGCCGCGCGGCACGCTGTATCACCACTACAAGACCGACGACAAGGGTATGGTCACCAACGTCAACCTCATCGTCGGCACGACCAACAACAACGCCAGCATCTCGATGTCGCTGAAGAAGGCCGCCGAAGGCCTGCTCACCGGCGGCAAGGAGATCAGCGAAGGCACGCTCAACATGATCGAGATGGCGTTCCGCGCCTACGATCCGTGCTTCGGCTGCGCCACGCACACACTGCCCGGCGACATGCCGCTCGAGGTCGTGGTCAAGAACGAGACCACGCACGACGTCATCGCCAAGGCAAAGAGGAACATGTGACGTCATGCTCGACGCTCGTGCTCGGGATGGGCAACTCGATCCTGTCTGACGACGGGGTCGGGTTGCTCGTCGCCGAGCGGCTGCGGGACTCGCAGCTGCCCGGCCACGTGGAGGTGCGTCTGAGCGAAGTCGCCGGGCTGCGCTTGCTCGAACTCGTGCGCGGATTCACTCACGTCATCATCATCGACGCGCTCAGAAGCCCGGCCGACGCCGGGCGTGATCCCGGCGAGATCGTCCGGTACGAGTCCAAGGACTTCAAGGGCGGCCAGCGCTGGGGGTCCGCTCACTCCATCGGGATCGACACGGCGCTGGAGCTCGGCCGCAAGCTGGGCTGCGACATGCCCGAGGATGTGACGGTGTTCGCCATCGAGGCGGTGGACGTTGAGACCTTCGGCGAGGAGCTCTCGCCTCCGGTCGCCGCCGCCGCCGAGCGCGTCATCTCGATGGTCCGCGAGGAACTCGGGGCGGCGTGACCGGCGGGCGCAGCGTGTCCGGCGAACGGGGCTCCGCAGGCGCACCGCCTGCAAGCGCCGGCATCGTGGTCTTCACGAGTCACGGCGTGCCGGCGCTGCGCACGGTCATCCGCGGCATCCGCGAGACGGTGGCCGACCCGTGGGAGCTCGCCGTCTTCGCCAACGACGCGCCGGAGCAGGTGGCCACGTACCTCGTGCGCCAGTACCTGCGCGGGCGCATCAGCGGCTTCGAGCTCGACAGCGGCTCCGCCCACGGCGACCACTGCGGCCTCGACCGCATGTACCACCTCGTCGAGGGCGACTACCTCGTGCGCGTCGACGACACCCTGGAGTTCCAGCCGGAGTGGCTGGAAAAGGCCGTCGCCGCGCTCGAGGCGGATCCCAAGATCGGCTGTCTGTCGCTGGTGCCGCCGCACGACTACCATCGCGGCCGCGGCCGTCCGCGCACCGTGCACATCGAGCCGGTCAAGGTCGATCATCTCGACATGCGCTGCTTCGTCACGCGGCACGAGCTCGTGGAGCGGCACGAGTGCGAGCTCATGGGGGAGGAGCCGGGTGGCTGCCGCTTCCAGGAGTATCTGCGCAGCGCCCGTCGCACGCTGGCCTTTTTGCCGGGACTGGTGACGGCGCTCGATCTCGCGGAAGTCCCGCGGGGGGCCGACGCGTGCGGGCACGAGGGCGAGCTGCCGCCGCACGAGGGGGCCACGGGCGCGATGCAGCGCCTGGAGCAGGCCTACGACCTGGGCGACGACGTGCTCCTGACGTGCATGGCGTGCGGCGCCCCGGAGCTGGAGGTCCTCGCCGCGCGCATCAAGTTCTGCGAGCGGCACCAGGTCGCCATCGGCTTCTGGTACGAGCTGCGCTGTCCAGAATGCGGCGAGCTCCACTACAAGGACGACCTGCAGTTCCGCTGCCCGGAGTGAGGGAAGCAGGCGGCCCAACGAAGGGGGCGCCGAGGGCGCGTCCTTCCGTGTAGAGGTGGTGAGGTGACCGAGGCGCCGACAACAGACCACCGCGCCGTCCGTCTGAGCGTGCGCGGCGTGGTGCAGGGCGTCGGGTTCCGGCCCTTCGTCTACTCCCTGGCGCGGCGCTGCGGTGTGGCGGGGTGGGTGCGCAACACCTCCGCCGGCGTCGAGATCCTTGCCGAGGGTACGCCGGCGCAGGTGGCCGAGTTCGTCGCGGCGCTGCCGGCGGAGGCCCCGCCGCGCAGCCACATCGCCGCGTTCGAGGTCGTGGACGTGGAGCCGGGCGTGGAGGACGTGGAGCCGGGCGCCGCCAACGACGCCTCCGCCGGCGCCGCCTCCGCCGGCGCCGTACCCGCATTCGTCATCCTCGAGAGCGCCGCCGACCCGGGCGCCTACCAGCTCGTCTCACCGGACATCGCCACCTGCGCCGACTGCCGGCGCGAGCTGCTCGACCCGGCGGACCGGCGGCGCGCCTACCCGTTCACGAACTGCACCAACTGCGGTCCCCGCTTCACGATCATCGAGGACTTGCCGTACGACCGCGAACGCACCACCATGCGCGCCTTCCCGCTGTGTCCGGCGTGCCGGGCGGAGTACGAAGATCCGTCCGACCGGCGCTTCCACGCGGAGCCGAACGCGTGCCCGGTGTGCGGCCCGCGGGTGCGGCTCGTGCGGCGCGGAGCCGGCGACGGGATCGTGGCACTGGCCGAAGGCACGGCCGCCGACCCCGACGCTCCCATCCGCGCCGCCGCCGAGTTGCTGCGAGACGGCGAGATCGTCGCCGTCAAGGGCCTCGGCGGCTTTCACCTCGCCTGCGACGCGACCGACGGCGAGGTCGTGCGCACGCTCAAGGCACGAAAGCGCCGGCCGCACAAGCCGCTGGCCGTGATGTTCTCGAGCCTGGAGGAGATGCGCGCACACTGCGCCGTGGACGCGGCCGAGGCCGAGCTGCTCCTCTCGCCCGAGCACCCGATCGTCCTCGTGCGCTGGCGCGACGTCGGCGCCGGCGGGGAGGTGGGCCCGGAGCTGGGCGCGGGCGCCACCGACGGCGCCGTGCCGGGCGCGGGCGGTCCCGCAGTCCCCGCGCCTGCCGCTGCGCCGGGCGGCTCCGCCCGGCCGGTCGACCCCGAGGTCGCCGTCGGGCAGCGGTACCTTGGGGTCATGCTTCCGTACACGCCGCTCCACATCCTCCTGCTGCGGGCCGCCGGGCGGCCGCTGGTGATGACCAGCGGGAATCTCGCGGAGGAGCCGATCGTCAAGGGCTGGGAGGATGCCGGCCGTCTCGCCGGCATCGCCGACGCCTACCTTGTGCACGACCGCGAGATCGCCGTGCGCTACGACGACTCGGTGGCGCAGGTCCGGCTGGGGGAGACGCGGCTGCTGCGCCGCTCGCGGGGCTACGCCCCGTTCCCGGTCGCCCTCCCGCGGGCGCTGCCCCAGACGCTCGCTTGCGGCGCCGAGCTCAAGAACACGTTCTGCCTCACGCGCGACGCCAACGCCTTTGTCAGCCAGCACATCGGCGACCTCGAGAACATCGAGACGCTCGAGCACTACGAGG
>CAYTRM010000051.1:0-9827 GCA_964440225.1 uncultured Thermoleophilia bacterium
CCGGGACGCTCAGGGACGACGGGACCGTCGTGCGCGTCGTCGCCGGCGCCGTGGACGGCGTGCGCGGCGCGGTGACCGGGATCCACGCCGAGCCCGAGTACCTCGACGTCTCTCTGCCGGCCGGGACGGCGTTCACCCAGCCCGTGCCCCGCGGGCACGCGGCTCTTGCCTACGCGTTCGAGGGCGAGGGGCGCTTCGGCATGGGCTGCGACCTCGGCTACCGTGGTGACCTCGACGGGGAGTTGCTGATCGCCCCCCGCATGGCCGTCTTCGGTGACGGCGACGAGGTCCGCGTGGTGGCCGACACCGGCCCGGTCCGCTTTCTGCTGATCAGCGGCAAGCCGCTGGGGGAGCCGGTCGCCCGCTACGGCCCGTTCGTGATGAACACGCGTGCGGAGATCGAGGCCGCGCTGAAGGACCTGCGGAGCGACACCTTCATCTGGCGCGACGACCCCGCCTGGGCGCGCGAGCGAGGCATGCGGCCGGTCGACGAGGGCCCACTCGAAGGATGAGAGTGCCGCCGCGGCCCGCGGCCGGAGCCCGGCGCCGGCGTCTCAGGTCACCGCGAAGCGTGGCCGGCGGTCGGCGCGTCGCGCAGGACCAGCTCGGCGACCACGGGCCAGTGATCGGACGGCAGGCGGCCGCCGGCGCGCGCGTGGTCGATCCGCGCGGAGAGCACTCGCCAGTGGGGCGTCACGAGGATGTGGTCGATGCGTGTTCCCGCGGTGGCGCCGTCCCAGTGGTGGTGGGTCGCGGACTGCGGGCCGCGCTCGCCCAGACGGGCGAGCGTGTCCTCCAGGCCGCCGGCGAGGAGCCGCGCGACGGCCGGGTCTCCGGTCGTCGCGTTGAGGTCGCCGGCGACGATCCACGGCAGCGCCGGGTCGAGCCAGCCGAGTAGCGCCTCGGCGCTGCGCTCGCGGGAGACCGCTGAGGCGCCGTCCCAGTGTGTGTCGGCCACGCCGAACCGGGCCCCGTCGTGACGGTCGGCGAACCGGCACAGCGTGACGATCCGCGGGATCGGATTGCCCCACGAGCGCGAACCGGGTACGGCGGGCGTGTCGGACAGCCAGCGGACGGTCCAGGACTCGAGCCGCAGGCGCGCTTGCCGAAAGAGGACCGTGCAGCGCTCACCGCGGCAGCGGCCGTCGCTGCGGCCGGCGCCGGCGCCGGCGTAGCCGGGCAGCCGGCGCGCGAGGACCCGCTCCTGGAACCGGTAGACCTCCTGGAGACCGGCGACATCGGCGGCAAGATCGCCGAGCGCCTCCGCGCAGGCCGAGGCTCTGAGCGGCCACGAGTGGCGCCCGTCGAGTGCCGACCCCTTGCGGATGTTGAAGCTGACGACGCGGAGGCCCGGCGGCTGCGCGGGCCTGAGACGCGCCTCCCGCCGGTCGCCCGCCGCTCGACTCACGTGGGGAAGTGGTCCGCGTAGGAGGCCGTGCCGCTCCGTTCGCTCACGTTCTCGCCGGCCGGACGGTGTGCGGCGCGGCCCTCGGCCGCGGCCACCGCCCGCTCCTCGGCCGGCGTCGGCTTGCCGACCTCGTTGCCGCTACGCTCCACATAGTCCTTGTAGACCACGAGGTCGTGTTCGAGCTGGCCCTCGAGGACTGCTCGGGCGGGCGCGCCGGGCTCGGGCGCCAGGCTGAAGGTCACGGTCGTGAAGCCTGCCGGTGACGGTTCGAAGCTCACGAGGCCGGCGCGCACGGCGTCGACGCAGGCGAGCTCGTCGCAGGCCAGGCGGCTCGGTCCGTGGTGGGCCCACTCGATGAATCGCGACCACGTCGCGGCCACCACCGACGGCGCCGCGAGCACTTCTATCTGTTTGCGGATGGTAGACATGACGGCTCCGTTCAGGGTCTCGACGCGATGCAGTCCGGTCGCCACATGAATACCCCCCTGGGCATGCCTGGAATCCTGCCCGCCGAGCCGGCCGCCGGGATGCGCGCCGCTCCGATCCGGGCAGGGCACGCGCGGCGCCGGGGGCGCCTGCCGCTCCGGCGCTGCCCCGCACGCGAGCGGAGGCGGGGCGCTGCGCGGGCGCCCCGCCTCCGCTCGCGATCCGTGTGGGGACGCGGCGAGGCCTACTCCGCCGCCTTCGCCGCCTCCTTCAACTGCTTCTGCAGCTCCTTGCTCTCCATGTCGATCTCGCGCGCGACCTGCTTGCGGGCCTTCTTGAGCGCCTTCTGCACGTAGGCCTGCATCGCCGATTCGCCGACCACGATCAGCGCCGCCTCGCCGTCGTCGATGAACTCGCCGAGCTCCATGACGTCTTTGCGCGACATGCCCTTCCACATGTGGCCGATCACGCCGCCGATCAGGCCGCCGGCGGCCGCGCCGACGAGGAGACCGGGCGGGAAGATGATGCCGAGCACCGCGCCGGCGGCGACACCCGTCCAGGCGCCGTGCTGCGTCGGCTTCTCGTGCTTGTCCACGTGCACCTTGCCGTGCTCGTCCTTGGTGAGCACGGCGGCGTCGTAGGTGCCGATCATCTTCTCCTTGTGGAGCGCCTTGACGGCCTCGTAATCCTCCCGCGCGTCCTCGGGTGTATCGTACGTCGCGATGTACAAGAAGACCGGTTCGTCTGCCATGCATCACTCCTTCGTCACCGGGTGGCCGCCGGACGGCGGCCTCGTCCCGCTTGGCTGGTGGAACCGAGCCTTCCCCTTCGCGAGTCGCTCAATCGTGGCCGCCGTTGGTTTGGCCGCGGCCCATCCCGGCCACCGTACTGCCTGAGGGGGAGGAGGGACCGTCCGTCACACCATGAAGCGACCCGACGCTCAGCCGGCAGAGGAGAAGACGATCGCCGTCGAAGCGATGCCGGCGCGGGCGCACGCGCCGGCGTCGGGCTCACGCGTGGTGTTCCTCGGGCACGCGTCGACTGTCATCGAGATGGACGGCGTGCGGCTCGTCACCGACCCGGTGCTCCGGCGGCTCGTAGGCCCGCTCTACCGCCGCGTCCCGCAGCCGCTCAGGGAGCCGATGGTCGACCCGGACGCCGTCCTCATCTCCCATCTGCACCTCGACCACTACGATCCGCGGTCATTGCGGCTCTTCCGTCGCGACACGCCGGTGCTGGCTCCGGTGGGCGCCGGGCTGTCCCTGCACTGGCGAGGCTTTCGCTGCATCCACGAGGTCAGCCCTGGAGAACGACTGCGCATCGGCGCCGTCGAGGTGGTCGTGACCGACGCCCGGCATCGCGGCACGCGCCACCCCCTTGCCGCGCGGACGCCGAGCGTCGGCTACATCGTCGCGGGGAGCCGCAGCGTCTACTTCGCCGGCGACACCGGCTTCTTCTCCGGCATCGCCGACGTCTGGCCGGAGCGTCTCGACCTGGCCATGCTGCCGATCGCCGGCATCGGGCCGCTCATGCCGGAGTTCAAGCACATGAGCCCGCGCCACGCGATCATGGCCATGGAGCTGCTGCAGCCGCGTCTCGTGGTGCCGATCCACTGGGGGACCTACCATCTGCCCGGCACCGCGATCATGCGGATGCGCCCGGACTTCCACCGCCGGGCGCCGTACGTGTTCATGGCGCAGGCGACGGCCCTCGAGCCGGAGGTCCACACCGTGCTTCTCCGGCCCGGCGAGACCCTGCCGCTCGACGCCCTGCTCAGCGGCCACACCGGCCGAGTCGCCCTCGGCGCGCCCACCGCGCCGCCGCCGCCGTCGGCGCCTGAGCTCGCCGGCCCCGGCGTCCCCGGCGGGGAGCTCTAGAAGCGCTGCGCGACCTCGATGCGGCCGTCCGCGGCCGCCTGGTGCATCTTCGCGAAGTCCTTGCGGTTCTGCTTCTCGTACGCCTCGGCGAAGTCGGCCATGGCGACGTCGAAACGGTCCTTCTTGCCGAGGTACGCGGAGATCGCCACGGGGTCGCCGGAGCGGGCGTGGCCCTTGGCCAGCGTCCAGGCGCAGAGCTCGCCGTAGGTGAGCAGGTGATTGAGGTCCATCGTCTCAACGGGGGCCGAGCCCTTCCAGTCGCGGAGCTGGCGCCAGTAGAAGTCGATGCCCACGGGGCTGCTGCTCCAGCCGAGGAAGATGTCGCTGCTCGACTGGGTGAGCCGCTGACCGACGACGACGCGCTCGCCCTGGTGCTTGTAGCGGCTGCGCTTGAGGTGGGGCTCGAGCACCGAGCGGCCGGCCTCCTTGACCTGGAGGAAGAGGACGTCGTCGGCGTCATGTCCCGTCATGACGGCGATGAAGCAGCGCGTACCGACCGACCCGACACCGACGACCTTGAGGGCCGCGTCGTCGACCCGATACCGGTCGAGGAGCACGGCGACATCCTGTCTGAGCGAGCGGCGGTAGGCGTTGTAGGTCGCGTGGATCGTGCGCTCCGTGTCTTTCGGGATGACTTCCGTCGCGATTTCGCGCAAGGGGACGATGAGCGGCGGCTGGCTGATGATGCGCCGCCGCCCCTCGACGATCGTCGTGAGTTTGGCCGCGGCCTGGGCGCTGTCGCGGCTGGTGGCCTTTGCCGCGGTCTTCTCGGCGTCTCGCCTGAGCGCCGGATCGTGGATGCCGGCGATGATCTTGTCGACATTCAGCTGCGTGTACCAGGTCCTCAGGGTGTCCATCCCGGCGAAGCGGGCCATGAAGTCGCGATAGGCGCGGGCGCCGGACAGGGCGATGGCCCGCGCCCCCTTGCGGCCGATCCCGTTTTCGCGGGCGGCCACCACCAGGCTCGCGATCAGCCGCTTGACGTCCCACTCGAACGGACCCGGCAGCGTCTCGTCGAAGTCGTTGACGTCGAAGACGAGCGCGCGCTCCGGCGATCCGTAGACGCCGAAGTTGGAGAGGTGGGCGTCACCGCACAGCTGGACGTGCAGGTCGCTGTGCGGTGTCGAGCCGAGGTCGGCCGCCATGACGGCGGCGGCGCCGCGGTAGAAGCCGAAGGCGCTCTGCAGCATGCGCGCGTGCCGCACCGGCACCAGTTGCTGGAGGCGGTCTCCCTCCTGGCCTGTGACGACCGAGACGGGATCGGCGCGGCCCGCGGGCGGCTCCCAGGCGCCCAGCGTCTGGAGCGGAAGCAGCCGGCGCTGGGCTTTGCCGGCCGCGATGCGCTCCTCGCGGGACGGGTGTCTGGAGCGCCGCACGCGCGGGGGCGTCGCGGCGGTCGCGCCTGTGGCCGGCGCGGTCGCGGTCGTCCGACGGCGCGCCGCGGGCGCCGTCGGCCGGCCGGAAGGCTTGCCGCTGCGTTGCGTCGGCATCGTCGTCCTCCTCGCGGTCGTGCCGAACCTGGCCCGGACCGTGCCCGGCCCGGCTGTCGAGATTCTCTACCATACTCCCCGGCGCGACGGGTCGCGTGCAGCCGTCGCATTTGCGGGATCCGCCCGTGAGACGGATGATCGGCACAGGTTCCGGGTAAGGTCGGGCCGGGCAGGATGCTGGACAAGGCAGCCCGTCGGCCGCCGGGGTGGCTTCAGGGGCAAGTCGGAGGGTGCCGGATGAAACAGAAGAGCCCGGTCGTAGTGCGTATCGGCGTCGTGTCCGACACGCACGGGTACCTCGACCCGCAGGTTCTCGCCGAACTGGCCGGCGTGACGCACATCGTTCATGCCGGAGACATCATGGACGGCGCCACTCTCGAGGCGCTGGAGAAGGTGGCGCCGGTGACCGCCGTTGCCGGCAACATGGACGTCGGCAAGCTTGGCAAGCTGCCGCGAGAGGTGGCCACCGAGGTGGGCGGAGTGACTCTCGTCGTGGGTCACAAGCGCAAGCGCCTCCTCAAGCGTCTCGCTCTGGGAAAGATCGACGGAGCGGACACCGGCCGGTCGCCGGACCTCATCATCTACGGGCACGATCACCTGCCGGCCGCCGAGTGGGTCGAGGGCGTGCTCTACCTCGACCCGGGCACGGCCAGTTCGCCGCACGAGGAAGACGACGACCCCACCATCGCCGTTGTCGAGAGCGGCCGTTCGGGGCTCTGCGTCCGCTTCGTGCCGCTGGCGCGACGCCGCTTCGAGGAGCCCTGAGCCGGCCGTGAAGGCGCACACCGTCTACAAGACCTTCCACGTCGAGCGGCGGCGCGCCTTCGTCCGCATCACGCACGATGTCCAGGAGGCCGTCGACGAGAGCGGCATCCGCGAGGGCATGGCGCTGGTGTCGGCCATGCACATCACCGCCGGGGTCTGGGTCAACGACGACGAGCCGGGCCTCCAGGAGGACGTCCTCGAGTGGCTCGACAAGCTGGCGCCGCCGTCCTGGACGTCGCCGGCGGGCGACGTCGCCCGGCAACTGCTGCCCGACGACGGCGACTATCGCCACCACCGCGGCGGTGAAGACAACGGCGACGCCCACCTCAAGAACCTGCTCGTCCACCACCAGGTCATCGTGCCGGTGACGGACGGCAGGCTGGACCTCGGTCCCTGGCAGGCGGTCTTCTACTGTGAGTTCGACGGACGCCGCGACAAGCGGCTCATCATCAAGGTGCTTGGGGAATAGAGCGGCCGGGCGGCCGCCCGCGTCCGAGACACGATCCGAAGGAGACGAGTATGAGCGCTGCAGGTGGCGACCAGGGGCGACCGCGCCCGGAGGTAGTGAGCGAGAGCGTCGTCGTGGTGACGAGCGGGCAGAGTCTGGGGCGGCGCTACTGGGGCGTGCTCGTCGCGCTCGGGATCGTGGCGCTCGTCTTCGGCGTCCTCGTGCTCGCCAACATCTGGGCCAGCATCCAACTGGTGGCCATCTTCGCCGGCCTCTTCCTGGTGTTCGCCGGCGTGCTCCAGTTCTTCGTCGGGGGGAGCGCCGGCCGCGGCAAACGCATCTTCTCCGGCGTGCTGGCCGTCGCCGCCGGCCTCCTGCTCATCTTCTGGCCGGACGCGTCGGTCAAGACGGTGGCCATCATCATCGGCGTCGCCTTCCTCGTGTGGGGCATCGCCGTGGCCGTGGCGGCCATCTCCGCTCGCGGAGAGGGCTCGGGCGTCGTCGTCGGATTCGGCGCCGTCCTCGCCGTCATCGGCCTGATCTTCATCCTGTGGCCGGGCCCCACCGTGAGCTTGCTGATGATCCTCGTCGGCCTCAGCGCCGTGCTCTTCGGGATCTCGTGCATCGTGCAGGGCCTCGCGCTGCGTAAGGCCTAGCCGGCGAGCGGCGGCTTGCGCGGCGACGTGACGTAGCGCGTCGGCCGGACGCACCGCCGGGAAGGCGCCGGTGGGGCGCAGGGAAGTCCGGCGCCGCGCCGAAATCGGCACGCAGGCGCGGCGCCGCACAGGCAGGCGGCGCGACAGGCGTCACGGAGGCGTGTCGATGGATGGGATCCACAGCGAGGACGAGGCTCTCGTCAGAGGGCTGCACTGGATCATACGCATCGCGGTGCGGGCCTTGGCGATCCTCATGACGGGCGTGATCGTGTTCGGCGTGGCAGACGTCGTGTACGTGCTCTACCAGCGTCTCATGGCCGACCCGCGGGGGTTCCTCCAGATCAGCGACATCCTTGCGACCTTCGGCGCCTTCATGGCCGTGCTGATCGCGATCGAGATCTTCGTGAACATCGTCAGCTACCTGCGCGAGGACGTCATCCACGTGCGCATCGTGCTGGCGACGGCTCTGATGGCCATCGCCCGAAAGGTCATCATCCTCGACTACTCCACCACCTCGCCGCAGTACGTGTACGCGACGGCGGCGCTGGTCGCGGCGATGGCGCTCGCCTACTGGCTGGTCGTGCGCCACCGCTGCGCCGAAGTGCCCGAGGGTGACTGAGGGTCGGCATGGCGGAGGGGAACGCACGTCGCCTCGCCGGGCGCATGATCGCCTGGAGCCGGTACTTCATCATCGTCGCGGTGGTCGGCATGTTCGCCGCGTTCGTGCAGGCGCTCTCCCTGCGACGTGCGCTCCAGGGGCGTAGCCGACTCACCTGAGCCAGGCGAAGAGTGCCGCCGCGACCAGGGTGAGGGCTCCGACGAACAGGACGACGCGCGTGGTGTGTATGTGTCTCATGCCTCGCCCATCCCTCAGACTATCGAGAAGCGCTCGGTGTAGATGCTCGGCCACGGCACACCGGCCCGTCGCAGAGCGTGCTCCACCGCGTCCATCATCGGGGGCGGACCGCAGATGAAGTAAAGGAACGACGGCTTGTCGTCCGGAAGATGACGCTCAAGCAGTTCATAGGTGATCCGCCCCCGCTCCCCGCGCCAGTCCTCGGACGGGGCGGAGAGCACGTGCACCACGCGCAGGTCCAGCCGGCTCTGTAGCGACTCGAGGTCCTCGCGGAACGTGATCTCGTCCCAGGACCGCGCGCCGTACACGAGCAGTTGCGGCCGGGGATCCCCCCGGTCGGCGAGGGTGCGCAGCATGCTCATCACGGGGGTGATGCCCACGCCTCCGGCCACGAACACGCATCCAGAGCCCGGGTAGCGGTCGATGGTGAAGGCGCCATGTGGCCCCTCCAGGTAGGCCGGCGTGCCCGGAGCGATGTCCTTGACCGTCTCGGTGAAGTCGCCGGCCTCCTTGATCGTCATCGCGACTTCAGTCGCGTCCTCCGCGCTCGAAGAGAAGGAGAACGGATGGTCCTCCACCGCGAACGGCGTGCGCTGGAGCGTGAGCCACGCGAACTGCCCGGGCAGGAACCGCAGGCCGCGGTGTCCGAGCGGCCGCAGCACGAGGGTCGTCGCGCGGCCGCGCTCAGGGATGACCCGCTCGATCACCCAGGGGCGGTGCAGCTGCCGGAGCGGGATGACAAGGCGCACATAGATCAGCAGGCCGAGCACCGCGGTCGCCATGGCTGCCCACAGCACGCGCTTCCAGGGGAGGTCGACGTACCAGCCCACAAGCTCTATGTGTGCCAGCGCCAGCGCCAGGGCGATGACGGCCAAGAGCCCGTGTGTCGTCCGCCAGCTTCCGTAGCGCAGCCGCAGCCGCCGTCGCCACAGCGAGATCGCCACCAGTGCGAGGAGCGCCACGGTGGAGCCGACCGCGAAGCGGGCCCGCCAAGGTGCCTCGATGATGTTGAGCAGGCCCAGGGCGTCGTCTCTGGTCGCGAAGAGGATGACCGGGTGAGCGACGGCCAGACTCAGCGCAAGGAGAGAGATCTGCCGATGGAACCGCAGGACGATGTCGATGCCGTACGGGGCGGCGACGCGCCGGAACCGTGCAGTCACCGCGAACTGGAGACCGATCATGGCGAGAGCGACGAAGCCAAGGGCCACCGAGAACTCCGTCCAGAACTCGCGCCGCGGGTGGTCGCCGTAGGCGAACGCGATCAGCAGCGGCGTCAGTGACAGCAGCACGTAGAGGGTGAGCCAGAAGGCGCCCCCGAGGATGCGTCTGACTCGGGAATCGTAGGCTGCCATACCGTGTAGTGTATGCGCTCGCGCAGCCACGGAGGGAGCGTCCTCCGGCAGACCTCGCGTCTGGGCGACATGATGGGCCGCGATATGGACGGGAAGCGGCACCAGAGGCATGAGCGTCGGGAATCCAGTGTGATCCCGCGGATGGTCGCGTCCAGCCGCTTCTTCGTCCTGGTCGCCACCGTCAGCCTCTTCCTGGCATTCATGGCGGTGATGGTCTCCACGATCATCACCACCGTGCTGACGATCGTTCACGCCGTGGGTGGCGAGATGAGCCAGAACGAGATGATCGGCAAGCTGATCAAGCAGGCCGACTACGCGCTGCTGGCCATGGTGCTCTACGTGCTCGCGCTGGGCCTGTACAGCCTCTTCGTGGACGACCGCGTGCCGATGCCGGCCTGGCTGCGCATCCACGACCTCGGCCACCTCAAGGAACTCCTCGCCGGGGTGGTCGTGGTGGCCATCGCCGTCATCTTCCTCGGGCAGGCGCTCACCTGGGACGGTCGCACGGACCTGCTGGCTCTGGGTGTCGCCTCCGCCGCCGTCATCGGC
>CAYTRM010000051.1:9927-11476 GCA_964440225.1 uncultured Thermoleophilia bacterium
CGGCTGCGCCGCCGGCCGCCTCCGCGTCGCCGGATTCCCTCGACCGTCCCTCATTCATCCTGTGGCCAAGCCGGCTCCGCCGGCCCAGGTTCTGGACCACGAGCGCCACCACCGTGATGAGGTAGAGCTGGCCGAAGACGGCTTCGAGTACGGCCGTCATCCGCCCGACGCCGCTCGCCGCGGTGAGATCGCCGTAGCCGGTCGTCGTGATGGTGCTCGCCGTGCTCTTCCTTGGGCCGGCGTTCACGTGGGACGGGTCCGGGGATCTGCTCGTACCCGGACTCGGCATCGCCGCGGTGATCCTCGCGCTGTCGGTCTTCCTCAAGGTGACGCACGACGGCGAGCGGGCGAAGAACGCCCACCGTGCGGGCGACGGAGCGAAGGCCCGGGACGACGGCGAGGCGCCGCTGACCTGAGCCGGCGGACTCACTCGCCTGCGTCGATCTCCCCTTCATCGTCCGCCGCCCGGCGATGCGAAAGCCGCTCCCGGCCCAGATTCTGCACCACCAGCGCGACCACGGTGATGAGGTAGAGCTGGCCGAAGACAGCCTCCATGACGGCCGTGAGTCGTCCGACACCGCCGGCGGCCGTCAGGTCGCCGTAGCCCGTGGTCGTGATGGTCACGAAGCTGAAGTAGACGAAGTCGATGCCCGTCGGGTGGTCGGTCTGCGCGAAGAAGGGGCCGGCGACGACGTCGATGACCGAGAAGAGCGTCGCGAAGAACATCGCGATGAGGATGTAGACCGAGACGGCGCCGTAGAACGTGTTGAGATTCACCACCGGGTGGCTCAGCAGGCGGCGCAGGATCACGAGCGGCGCGACCACCACGAGCAGCAGGGTGACGAACGCTCCGAGTGCGGGCGCGTCGTAGCCGCCGTCGCCGAGGAAGAACATGACGAGCGCGACCAGGACGGCGAGCGGGATGAGCGCCGCGGCGACGCGCAGCCCGCGCCTCCGCACCTGCGAGGCGCGTAGCGCCAGCCAGGTGGCGGCGGCGAAGACGACGAGCGTGACGGCGGCGCCGACCGGAGTGTCGCCGGTCGCCGCTCGCAGGAAGAGGCCGGCGAGCAGCAGCACCAGCACCAGCCCGAAGCTGTCCGCGAACCGGGGCGAGGGATCCAGGAGCCGGCGGGGCCGCGAGCCGGCCACCGGCGCCGGGGGCGTCGCGCCCGCGCCGTCGGCGTCTCCGGACAACGGGGCGCCCAGCGCGTCGCCCCGGCCCTCGCGTGCCTCTGAGCCGGCGTTCCCGCCCGGGTCTTCCTGTGTGTGTTCCTCGTCGCTCATGACTCCAGCGCCACTGTATCCCAGGTCGCGGCACGTGCAAACGGACGCGCCCGGCAGGGGAGCCGGGCGGCGGCGCGAAGGCCCTTCCTGTACACTCGCCGAGAGGCGGGTGAGCGCATGCAGGACGGCAGATACACCACGTACGGCACGCGACCGGGGCGAGACCCGCGTCGCCGGCGGCGCCAGCGTGCCCGGCGCCGTCGCCTCCTCCTGCTCGTCGCCGTCGTCCTCGTCGTGGCGGCGGTCGCCGCCGCCGTGCAGATCG
>CAYTRM010000052.1:0-11147 GCA_964440225.1 uncultured Thermoleophilia bacterium
TTCGTCAAGCTCGTGCAGCCCGGGCTCGGCGGCGTCAACCTCGAGGACATCTCACAGCCCAAGTGCTTCCGCATCCTCGACACCCTGCGCGAGGAGTGCGAGATCCCCGTGTGGCACGACGATCAGCAGGGAACGGCGTGCGTGACGCTCGCCGGCCTCGTCAACGCCCTCAAAGTCACCGGCAGGAAGATCGACGAGGTCAAGATCGCGTTCATCGGCTCCGGCGCCGCCAACGTGGCCATCAGCCGGCTCATCTTCGCCTACGGCGCCGACCCCGCCAAGTGCCGCGTCGTCGACTCCAAGGGCATCCTGCACAAGGGCCGCTCGGACATCGAGGCGGTCAAGGCCGAGTGGGTCGACAAGTGGAAGTACTGCCGGATCACCAACGAGGAGCAGCGCCAGGGCAGCATCCCGGACGCGCTTCGCGACGCCGACGTCTGCATCGCCCTCAGCAAGCAGAGACCCGACACGATCGACAAGGAGTGGATCAGGGCGATGGCCCCCGATCCGATCGTCTTCGTGTGCGCCAACCCCACCCCCGAGATGTGGCCCTGGGACGCCAAGGAGGCCGGCGCCGCCGTCGTCGCCACCGGCCGCTCCGACTTCCCCAACCAGGTGAACAACTCGGTCGGCTTCCCCGGCATCTTCCGCGGCACGCTCGACGTGCGCGCCAAGACGATCACCGACGAGATGTGCATCGCCGCGGCCGAGGAGCTCGCCAAGGTAGCCGAGGACAAGGGTCTTTCCGCCGACTACATCATGCCGACCATGGACGACTGGGAGGTCTTCCCGCGTGAGGCCGCGGCCGTGGCGATGAAGGCCATCGAGCAGGGCATCGCGCTGCGCACCGACCTGACGTTCGAGCAGGAGGTCGAGGAGGCCACGGCGATCATCGCCCGGGCCCGCGGACAGGTGCAGGACGCGATGGCGATCGGGTACATCCCGATGCCCGAGGGCAGCCGCCCGCCGGCGCCGACCAGGGCGGCCATGAAGGCCGCCGCCCGCGGCGCCGGAGACTACGCCGGCGAGATGGCCGACAAGGCCGTCGACAAGATCACGCCGGCGGCCGACAAGTTCGCCTCGGTCGCCGAGAAGGCCGTCGACAAGGCGGCCGAGGCGATCAAGAGGGCCGCCGACCGCATGAAGTCGGATCGCGGCAAGTCGCAGGCCGGCGAGACGGCCGCTCCCGGGGACGCCGCCCCGAGCTCGGCGCCCGCCGATGGCGGGGACGCTGCGCCTGCCGATGCCGGTTCCGGCGAGGCCGCCAAGCCCGAGTAAGGGATGACGATCGATGAAGGAGTGCCCCGCCTGCGGGTCACGGCTACCGGACGACGCGACGTCCTGCGCCCACTGCGGCGGGAGCTGGCAGCCGGACGGCAGCTTCCAGACGCCGGGGGACGCCGAGATGGCGCGGATGGCGACCGCGCGGGAGCACAAGGTCTCGGTCGCCGAGCAGTTCGGCAAGCTGGGCAAGCCGCACCCGCACTTCTTCCTCGAGGACAAGGGTTGTCTCGTGGCCGCGTTTGCGCTCGTCGTGGTCGCGGCGGCGCTCATCGCCGGCCTCGGGGTGGCGTTCTGACCCCGCGGGTCGAGAAAGGAGTCTGACGTGACCCGGATCCGTGAGCTCGACGTCGGTGCGATCACCGCCGCCGTGAGGGACATGTGCATCACCGCCAACTACGACCTTCCGGTCGACGTGTACGACGCGCTCGTGGCGGCGCAGCAGACCGAGGAGTCGCCGGTCGGCCGCGAGGTGCTGGCGCAACTCGTCGAGAACGCCGGCATCGCCGCCGTCGACCGCGTGCCGATCTGCCAGGACACCGGTCTCGCGGTGATCTTCGCCGAGGTCGGTCAGGACGTGCACCTCACCGGCGGCGGCTTCGAGGACGCCGTCCACGAGGGTGTGCGGCAGGGCTACTCGGACGGCTACCTGCGCAAGTCCGCCGCCGAGGAGCCGGCGCACGCGCGCCGCAACACCACCGACAACACGCCGGCGATCATCCACACGACCATCGTGCCGGGTGACGCGGTGCGGCTCACGGTGATGCCCAAGGGCGGCGGCGCCGAGAACATGAGCTCGCTCAACATGCTCAAGCCCTCGCAGGGCTGGGCCGGCATGGCCGACGCAGTCGTGGAGACGGTGAGCCGGGCCGGCTCCAACCCGTGCCCGCCGGTGATCATCGGCGTCGGCATCGGCGGCACCATCGACGCGGTGACGCTGCTCGCCAAGAAGGCGCTGCTGCGCGACGTGGGCAGCACGCATCCCGACCCGCGCATCGCCGCCATGGAAGACGAACTGCTCGAGCGCATCAACGCGCTCGGCATCGGCCCGCAGGGCCTCGGTGGCGGCACGACGGCGCTCGACGTTTTCATCGAGGAGATGCCGTGCCACATCGCCAGCATGCCGATGGCCGTCAACGTGCAGTGCCACGCGCAGCGGCACAAGACCGTGGAACTCTGAGGGAGGGGACGAACGATGACTGCGAAGAAGATCACGACCCCCCTCACGGACGAGGTCGTCAAGGACTTGCGCGCCGGTGACGCCGTGGAGATCACCGGCGTCGTCTACCAGGCGCGCGACTCGGCGCACAAACGGCTGGTCGCGCTGATCGAGGCCGGCGAGGAGCTGCCCTTCGAGCTCCAGGGCGCCGTCGTCTACTACATGGGGCCGAGCCCGGCCAAGCCCGGCAACGTGATCGGCTCCGCCGGGCCGACCACCAGCGGTCGCATGGACGCCTACGCGCCGCTGCTCATGCGCCACGGCCTCAAGGGCATGATCGGCAAGGGGCTGCGCACCGCCGAGGTCAAGCAGGCGATGCAGGACGAGACCGCCGTGTACTTCGCCGCCACCGGCGGCGCCGGCGCCCTGCTGGCCAAGCGCATCGTCGGCAACGAGGTGATCGCCTACCCGGAACTTGGCGCCGAGGCGATCGCCCGGCTCGACGTGGTCGACTTCCCGGTCATCGTCGTCAACGACTGCCACGGCGGTGACCTCTACGAAGAGGGGCGCGCGAAGTACGCGCGCGAGGTCTGACGCGCAGACACCGGGCGTCCGGCGGTCAGTGCTCGCCCTGCTCCTCCAGCCAGAGGCGCACCATCTCCGCGAGCAGGAAGAACGAGAGGTCCTGGTCGACGCCTTCGGGATCGGCTGCGACCTGGAGCGACAGACCATCGATGACGGCGACGATCAGGCCCGCCAGTGCTCGCAGCTTGCGGGCCCTGTCGCCGGCGCCGGCGCCGTCGAGCTCGGCCAGCTCCAAGGTCCCGTCGCGGGCGATGTCGTAGTCCACGGCTATCTTGGACCGGAGCACGGGGTCGCGCAGGCCCCGCGCGAGCACCTCGGAGATGCCCACCGCGCTCTGCCCGCTCTCGATCAGGGCGCCGAGACCGCTGATGTAGGCGTGCAAGCGCTCTTCCGGCGCGGGGATGCCCTTGACCCGCGCGACCAGCGCCTCCCACGGCTCGGCTTGCATGAGGTCGAACACGGCGTGCATGAGCCCGGCCTTGCTGACGAACTGGCGGCGCACCGTCGAGGGGTCGACGTTCGCGTCGAGCGCCACCGCCTCGATCGTGACGGCATCGTAGCCCTTCTCGAGCAGCAGGGAGCGCGCCACGCGGGCGATGTGCAGTGCCGTCGGCGAGAGCCCTGCGATCCACTGGTCCAGCGGGCCTTGCGGGTCCGCGTTGAGGCGTGGCCGCCCGCGCCGCCGCTTCCCATGCGCTTCGCCCATGCGCTCCTCGAATAACTGCCCTTGACAGGTAGGTCGCCCGCCGTACGGTTCCCAGTGTACCGCCTGCCCGGAGCCGACAGGGTGCATCCGGAGCGACCAAGGCACAAACAGGGGGAACGATGAACGCGACTACGAGAACTGCCCGATGGCGGGTGCTGCCGGCCGTCGCCGCGGTGCTGCTCTTCGGCCTCGCAGGAGGCGTCGCAAGCGCCTTCGGCGCCGAGGCCTCTTCACCGTCGGCCTCGGCAGGCACGACGGTCCTGCGCGTCGGCTGGACCGCCGAGCCCGACAACCTCAACCCAATGATCGGGTACGAGACGTCCGCCCTCGAGATCTTCCACCTCAACTACGACTATCTGGTGGGCTTCAGGGCGAGCGACCTGCAGCCGGCGCCGGAGCTGGCGACGAGTTGGGAGCACTCCGCCGACGGCAAGGTGTGGACCTTCAAGCTGCGTGAGGGCGTCAAGTGGCAGGACGGCAAGCCGTTCACCGCCGACGACGTGGTGTTCACGTTCGAGACCATCATCGAGGACGAGGTCGGCAACTACGTCGGCTACACGGAGTTCATAGAGACGGTGAAGGCGCTCGACCCGACCACGGTCGAGTTCACGTGCAGCAAGGCCAAGACCAACATGCTCGGGATGCCGATCCCCATCCTGCCCGAGCACATCTGGGGCAAGCTGACGGCCGCGCAGATCACCAACACCTACGCCAACAAGCCGCCGATGATCGGCACCGGTCCCTTCCAGGTCGTCGAGTGGAAGCGCGGCGAGTACGTACGCGCCGTGGCGAACAAGGACTACTGGCGCGGCGCGCCCGAGGCCGACGAAGTCGTGTGGAGCATGTACAAGAATCAGGACACGATGGCCGCCGACCTCAAGTCCGGCGCGATCCAGGTCGCCTGGGACATTCCGCAGGCGCAGTTCGAGCCGCTGAACGCCGATCAGAACCTGGCGGCCATCGGCGGCGTCCTCAACGGCTTCAACCACATGGGCTTCAACTGCTATGCGGAGAAGGCGTCGCTGGGCAACCCGGTCCTGAAGGACGCCGACTTCCGCCGCGCACTGAATTGGGCGATCGACAAGCAGAAGGTGGTCGATATCGGGTACTTCGGGCACGCGCAGCCGGCGACCACGATCATCCGCGCCGACTACTACAAGCCGCCGGGCGACTATCACTGGCAGCCGGCCGAGGGCGATGCGTACACGTTCGACCCCGCCAGGGCCGGCTCCGAGCTCGACGCCGCCGGCTACAAGGACGCGGACGGCGATGGTGTGCGCGAGGACGCGGCCGGCAAGCCGATCGAACTGCGGCTCTTCGCGCGCTCGCAGTCGGCCACCGACCAGCGCGTAGGCAAGCTCATCACCGGCTGGTTCGAGGCGATCGGTCTCACGATCGACTACCAGGTCATCGATGAGGGCGCGCTCATGGACAAGATCTACAACTTCGAGGGCGACACGTTCGCACCTGACTACGACATGTTCCTCTGGTACTGGTACAGCGATCCCGACCCCAACTTCATCCTCTCCGTGCTGACGGAGGCGCAGATCGGCTCGTGGAGCGACACGCAGTGGAGCGACTCCGAGTACGACGAGCTGTACACACAGCAGCAGACGACCCTCGATCCGGAGGCGCGCAAGCAGCTCATCTGGAAGATGCAGCAGATCGTCTACGATCAGACCCCGTACATCACGCTGACCTATCCGGAGTGGCTCGAGTCGTACAACGACGGGACGTGGAGCGGCTGGGTGAAGACCCCGTCGGGCGACGGCCCCGTGATCTACACGCAGTACAACATCGACAGCTACCTGTTCGCGGCGCCGAAGTCGGGCGTGCAGGAGGCCGGGAGCGGAGGCGGCGGCTTGACCGGTGTCATCGTGGCCGTCGTGCTCGCCGCGGCGGTCCTCGTCGTCGTGACGCTCGTGGTGGTTCGCCGCCGCGGACGCGCCGTCGAGGAATGAGGGCGGCGGCATGCGCACACTGACCTGGGATGAGATCGAGGACCTGCTTCTCGGCGCCACCGTGCTCGGCTGCGGCGGGGGCGGCGACCTGAGCGAGGGCCGCGAGTTGCTGCGGCGCGTCTACGACGAAGGACGCGCCGTCACGCTCGCGGCTCCCGAGGACCTGGCGCCGGACACCCTGCTGGCGACCGTGTACGGCGTCGGCGGCCTCACGGTCGGCGAGGAGGCCGTCTACGCCGGCCTCGAGCGGCCGGACGAGGAGCCCGGCGTGCTCGCGGTGCGCGCGCTCGCCGCGCATCTGGACGCCGAGTTCGGCGCGCTCATGACTGGCGAGCTCGGCGGGACGAGCATCGCGGACGCGTTCGTGCCGGCGGCCATGCTCGGCGTGCCGGTCGTCGATGCCGATCCGGTCGGCCGCGCCGTCCCCGAGCTCGAGCACTCGCTGTTCTACCTGAACGGTGTGCCGATCGCACCGCAGGCGGTCGTCAACGAGATCGGTGACACGGCGATCATCACCGTGGCCGCGAGCGACCACCGCGCCGAGGCCATGGTCCGCGCGCTGGCGGTCGCCAGCCGCAACCTCGTGTGGGTCGCCGACCACGCGCAACCTTGGAGCCGCCTGCGCGACGTGGTCATCCAGGGCGCGCTCACCCAGGCGCAGCGGGTGGGCGCGGCGCTGCGCGCCGCGCGCGCTTCGGGTGGCGACCCGGCCGCGGCGGTGGCCGCCGCGACGGGCGGCGGCGTCCTCTTTCGTGGCCGCGTCGACAGCTGCGAGTGGGAGGAGCGGGACGGCTTCACCTGGGGAGAGACGCGGCTCGCCGGCTCCGGCGACGACGAGGGCGCGGTCTTCCGCATCTGGTTCAAGAACGAGAACCTCCTCGCCTGGCGCGACGATCTGCCCGTGGCGACCTCGCCGGATCTCATCGCGCTGTTGCACGACGACACGATCGAGCCGATCACCAACCCTCATGCCCGGCGGGGCATGGGAGTGACCGTCGTCGGGATCCCCGCCCCCGAGGCCTGGCGGTGCGCAGCCGGCGTCGCCCTGTTCGGCCCCAGGGCGTTCGGATTCGACATGGAGTTCATCCCTCTCGAGTGACCCGCCGGCTGAGGGTGCTGCCGGATGAGCCGTCGATCCTCACCGCAGAGGTGCCGCCGGCGACCCCGGCTGCGGGCGCACTGCATCTCGCCAGCGAGTACAATCGCCCGATGGAGGGAGCGTCGTGACCGTCTGGGTCATCGCCATCGGACGCATGTTGGGGCTGGGGTCGTTCGCCGGCATCCGCCCGTCGCTCACGCTCGCCGTCATCGGGGTCGTCACGTACTTCGACTGGAGCGTCGAGACCAACGCGACCTTCTCGTTCCTCAGCCACTGGCTCGCGATCGGCATCTTCGTCGTTCTGGCGATCCTCGAGTCGGGCTTCGACAAGATCGCCAAGCTCGACCGTCTGCAGGACCGCCTGATCATGCCGTACCGGCTCGTGATGGGCGGGGTGGCGGGGGCATCCACCGCCCCCTTCGGCTGGCGGGGGATCGTCGTCGGGGCGGCGGCCGGAGCGTTCGCCGCCTGGTTCGCGCAGTACACCAAGCACCTGACGCGGCCCAAGACGGTGCCGAGCGACGCGGTCGTCGCGCTCATCAGCGCCGCCGAGGATCTGGGCGCCTTCCTCGGCAGCGTCGTCACTCTGGCGGTCCCGTACTTCGGGTACGGAGTGGTCGCCGGGGTCGGAGCCGTCTACTGGCGCGTGCGCGACCGGCGCCGCGGGAAGTACCGCAAGATGCGCAGGACGGCCCGGCGCCGCGCCGCACGCGAGCCGGGAACGGGCGCCGGTGGCGCCACAGGCCCGGACGGCAGGCCCGAGTGGCCGCCCTCCTCCCCGGGTGACGACCGGCGAAGCGACGGGTCTGGCGGTGCGGCGGGGCCGGGCGCGTGAACACCCCGGCGGGGAGGTGGCCGCGCCCATGACCGCCGGCATCCATGATTGGGGCGATGGTGACGGGTGACACGCGGGATCAAGGGGTGCGGCGCCTGCGCATGGTCGAGGATCAGCTCGTCGCTCGCGGCATCGGGGACGAGGACGTCCTCGCGGCGATGCGCTCGGTGCCGCGCCACCTGTTCGTCCCCGATGACGTCGTGGCCGAGGCCTACGCGGACAGTCCCCTGCCCATCGGCCTGGGGCAGACGATCTCGCAGCCGTACATGGTCGCCCTCATGACCGCACTGCTCGAGGTGGACGTCCGCACCCGCGTGCTCGAGGTCGGGTCCGGCAGCGGCTACCAGACGGCGGTGCTGGCCGAGTTGGCGGGCGAGGTCTGCGCGGTCGAACGGCTTGCTCCGCTCTCCGAACGAGCTCGCGCCACGCTTGCGCGTCTGGGCTACACGAACGTGCGCCACGCGATCGGCGACGGCGCCAGAGGCTGGCACGAGCTGGCGCCGTTCCGCGCCATCCTGGTGGCGGCCGCCGTCGACGAGACCCCGCCGGAACTGCTCGGCCAACTGGCGGACGGCGGGCGGCTCGTGCTCCCGCTGGGGCGGGGGCGCGGCGACCAGGTGCTCACTGTCGTCCAGCGCGACGGCGATTCGTTCGTCGAGCGAGAGGATGTGCGCTGCCGGTTCGTGCCGCTGCTGCGCGATCCCGACCCGGACCGGCGTCGGGCGGCCGCTCTGCGCCGCGGCGACGAGCGCGTCTCGCGCCCCCCCAACGAGGAGGCGACGACGATGAAGTGCGTGGACGTGCGGGTGAGCGGGACCGTGCAGGGAGTGTACTATCGGGCGAGTGCGCGCCGTGAGGGCGCGCTCCTCGGCCTGCGCGGCTGGGTCGGGAACGTGAGCGACGGCTTCGTCGTCCTGCGGCTGCAGGGCGAGCCGGCGGCCGTCGACGCCATGCTCGACTGGTGTCGCATGGGTCCGCCGGCGGCTCGCGTCTCACGGCTCGAGGTGTCTGACGCCGAGGTCGACGAGTCGCTGACAGGGTTCGAGGTGAGGTGAATGGCAGACAACGAGGCTGAACCGGCGATCGCGCCGCTTTCCCTCGCGACGGTGCGCGACGACCACGAGGTCCAGGTCTTCATCCGCAAGGCGAACGAGAATCTCGGCGTCCTCGGCTACACCGAGCACGGGCCGCGGCACAGCGCGATGGTCGCCGAGACCGCCGGGAGCGTGCTGCGGCAGCTCGACTACCCGGAACGCACGTCGGAACTGGCCGCGATCGCCGGGTATCTGCACGATGTCGGTAACGGCATCAACCGGCTGGACCACGGCATCGCCGCAGCCCTGATCAGCCAGCGGGTGCTCGAGCGCCTCGGCATGCCGGCGGACGAGTACGCCGAGGTGATGTGCGCCATCGGCAACCACGAGGAGCAGTACGGTGAGGCAGTCAGCCCGCTGGCCGCCGCGGTCATCCTCGCCGACAAGAGCGACGTGCATCGCAGCAGGGTGCGTGTCATCGACCCCGACACGGACGACATCCACGACCGCGTCAACATGGCGACCACGCGGTCGTCGCTCATCGTGGACGGCGACGCGCGCACGATCACGCTCGAGCTGGACATCGACACCGGCATCATCCAGCTGATGCAGTACTTCGAGATCTTCCTCGACCGCATGGTCATGTGCCGCAGGGCGGCCGAGTTCCTCGGCTGCCGCTTCGGTATCGTGATGAACGGCACGCGGCTGCTGTAGGGCCGCGGCGTCGCCGGCTCCGGCCGCGCCGCGCGCCGGACCTGGGAACAACGAGAGTGACTGGAGGTGCCACGTGAGCAGAGCCGGAAGAAGGGCGAGCAACGCCGCCACGACGGCCGGCGGCGGACGCCGCGGAGGGTTCGTGTTCGGAGCGGTGATCGGCACGGTCGCCGGCCTGCTCCTGGCGCCGAAGAGCGGCAGGGAGACTCGCGAGCAGCTGTTCGGACAGAGCGGCCTCGGCGCCCAGGTCGACCGCATCAGGGGCGCCATCGGCGCGGGCAAGGACTCGGCTGCCGGCCAGAACGAGGCGCTGAAGCGGAAGATCGAAGAGACGCGCGAGCGCCTGCGCCGGCAGATGGACGAGGCTGACGAAGGCGCCGCCGGCGGCGCGCCGGCCGAGTGACCCGCGCCTCCACGTGAGGGGCGCGCTGACGGCGACGGCCGGCTGCGCCGCAGGCGCCGCTGCCGGCCTCGCCTACATGCTGCACGAGGCGCAGTGGGTGCGGCGGGTCGACCGGCGCCTTGCGGCGCCGGACGCCGCCGCAGAGCTCGACGGCCTCGTCGTCGTGCAGCTCTCGGACTTCCATGCGGGGTTCGCGCCCAGCCTCAATCTGCGCGCGATGCGCAAGGCCGTCGATCTGGCGCTCGCGGCGGCGCCCGACCTGCTGCTGATCACCGGCGACTTCGCCGGAGGGCCGCACGGCCTGCGGGAGTTCCAGCGGCAGTTGCGGCGTCTCACGGCGCCCCTCGGCGTCTTCGGCGTCTTCGGCAACCACGACCACGGTGACAGCAAGGCGCCGTTCGTGCGGCCGACGGACCGCGCGCTCGTCGCCGCCTGCGGGGTCCGACTGCTCTTCAACGAGACGGTGAGCATCGGGTATCGAGGCGCCACGGTCCAGATCGGCGGCGTCGACGACACCGACGGCGGTCACGACGACCTCCCCGCCGTCCTCGCCGCGCTGGACCGGCGGCCGGGCGTCCTGCGCCTGCTGCTCAGCCATCACGCCGAGGTCGTGCGGCGCACTGCGCCCGGCGACTTCCAGCTGACGCTGTCTGGAGACACGCACGGCGGCCAGATCTGTCTGCCGCTGCCGGGGCGCCGCATCATGCTGAGCGACCTGGGGGCGGAATTCGCCGAGGGCCGGTACGACGTCGAGGGACGCTCGCTGTACGTCACGCGCGGTGTCGGCACCAGCATGCTGCCGCTGCGCGCATTCTGCCGCCCGGAGATCGTCGTGTTCCGCGTGGAGGCCGGAGGATGAGGCCGCCCGCCGCCGGGTCCTCCGAGCAGCGCCTGGTCCGGCCGTCGCCCCGGCTCGCCCTTGGGCTGTGCATGTTGCTGCTCGCGGCGCTGGCCGCCGCCCTCCCGGCGCTCGTCGGGTGCGGCGGCGACACCGATCCCTTCGCCGGCCTCTACTGGGAGCCGTCGTCCGGGCGCCGCGTCGAGATCCGCAAGGAGGGCGACACCTACCGGCTCTTCTACGGCGCCGCCCGGCGGCCGTTTCTCGCCACGCGCGAGGGCGACGAGTTGCGCATCGCCGAGCCACTGGGCGGGAGCATGATCGTTCGGCCCGGCGGGGAGGAGGGCACGCTCGAGCTGTCGACCGCCGGCAAGACGACGGTGCTCAAGCCGCTGCCGCAGCACCAGTAGCGGGGCCGGCCGCGGCTCGTCTGAACTCGCCGCGGCTCATCCGGTCTCGCCGCGGCTGAGTCGGACCCGCCGCAGCCGACCTCGACCCGTCGTCAGGCGCGCCCCCCGAGCAGCCTTGCGAG
>CAYTRM010000053.1:0-11046 GCA_964440225.1 uncultured Thermoleophilia bacterium
TCCAGCGTGGGCATTAACGAGGCCTGGTACCGGGTGATGGCGCTGGCCGTAGGGACGGTCAGATGGTTGGTGAGCGCCCTGGGCGTCATCGAGAGCGGCCTCGCTGAGTACCCGGTCGCGGTCGTGGCCTGGGGCTACCTGCTCGGGCTCGGCTTCGGCATCGGCTACGTCCTGCTCACGAGGACCAACACGGCCGGTAAGGCTATGATGCTCTTCGGCGTGGGGCTGAACTGGCTCATCTTCAACTCGTTCATCGGACTGGTCTTTGCCGGCACGATAGGCGACGCGCTGCTCAGGAGCGCGATCGGCGTCGCCGCCGTGGGCCTGTCCATGGCGCTGACGGCGAGACTGGCCGCGTCCGGCTCCCCGGCCGCCGGCGCAGCCGGGCGAGCGGGAGATCACTGATTCCGGGAAGCCCTGGCGACATTCGCGGAGCCGGCGATCGCGGCCGGCGCGGCACACAGCGTGCCGGCGCCGCGCGACCGCGGCAGCGGCCTCGCGCGGCGCGGGGTATAATCCCCCGGCTGTACCCGCGTGCCCCCATCGTCTAGCGGCCTAGGACACCGGCCTTTCAAGCCGGCGGCACGGATTCGAATTCCGTTGGGGGCACCACCCTTTTGGCCTTCTGTCTGACGCCTTCTCTCTCCGGACGACTTGTCCCATGCTGCGGCGGCCCCGTGGTGGAGGCGGCGCGCATAGTGACCGGGTGTTGACCAAGGTCAGGATTGCGGCTCCGCTCCCGCCGGGGATAGTGAGCGGTGCCCTTCGCGCCACCATCATGGAGACGAGCGCGCGCGACGAAAGCCCCGCCCCCGAGACGACCCGGATCGGCGTAGCTCTGCACCACACCCGGGACTTGGCCATGGGCTACGGACTGCCCCCCGACGCCTGCGCCACCTGGTCGCTCACTTATGAGCGTCTGCAGGCGTTTGAGGCCGATCTCCACAAGCACGTCCACCTCGAGAACGACATCCTGTTCCCCCGTGCGGGTGACCGGTTCGCACCGGTGGCCTGAGCGGGATCACCACGCCTTGCCGAAAGAGGGCCCCATGGAGCTTTGAGAGACGATCGACCCCGGCGTCTGCGGCTACCCCGTGGTCGTCACAGCCAGGACTGAGGACGCCAGGCACGTGGACTTCACCGTTGAATCCGAGTGCGAGCTCCTCGTGGAATTCGCCAGGCGGATCGCGGAGATCTCGCCGGTCGACGCGATCCAGTCGCTGAGCCCGGAAGAGAACCCGGTTCTGGGGCAGGCGAGAGAGCTGCTGCGGACGACGGGCTGCTGCGAGGCCTGCGTCGTGCCGGTCGGTGCGGTCAAGGCGGTGTAGGTGATCACCAACCTCGCGCTCGCCAGAGACGTTTCGCTGAGGCTCACCTCCGAGTAGATCGAGCCCCACGCGAGGGGTGCCTCTACTGGCGCCTCTCTTGCAGGCTCGCCGTCGCGGACGGACCACAGCGGCGCTCCGATGAGACCGAGTCCGTAGACGGCCCCGCCGCCGGACGCTGCCGCGTGCCCGCTGCCTTCCGGCATCGTCCCTCCTTGTCGCCATGTTCCAGCCAAGCTGATCGATAGCACCCGGCAGCGACGAAGGACGGGCCCACCACGCGGAGGAGGCGTGGGGTCCCGGTCGGACCGGCGTCTCGGCGTACGCGGCTGCGGCGGGGCGCTGTCCCCAGCACCCCGCCGCAGCCGGCCCTCGTCTTCATCGCCGCTCGCGGCGCGGTCTCAGCTCTTCTTCGTGCCGCCCTTCGCGTCCCCGTCCTTGGGCTGCTTGTCGTCTTCGTTCAGCCAGGACATGAAGCGGCCGGGCTTCTTCTTCGGCTTGTCCGCCTCGGCAACCGCAGGCGACGACACTGCCGCGCGGGCGACCTCGGGCGCCGGGGCAGACGACGACGCTGCCGCGGGAGCGGGAGCGGGCTCGCGCGCCGACGCGCCCGCCACTCCCGCCGGCTCCGCCGAAGGGGGCGAGGCGGCCGTCTGGGTCATGCGCGCGGAGCCGGGCATCGGGGAGTCTGCGACGGCGGTGTCCGCGATCATCGCGGAGCCGCCCGCCGCGGAGGCTCCCGCGACCGCCGGCTCCTCACCCGCCTGCCCGGCGTTCATCCAGCCGCGCAGCTTGGCGAAGCTGCGCTCGAACAGCCCATCGATGCCGGCCGGCCAGAAGGCGAGGACCAGCAGGAGCAGGGCGCCCTGCACGACCAGCCGCCACATGACGGTGTCACGCAGCAGCTCGCTGAGGATGGTGACCGCGAACGCCCCGATGATCGGACCACGGACGGTACCGAGACCGCCCACGACGACCATGATCACCAGCAGGCCCATCGGGCCCAGGCCCATGAAGCTCGGCGTGATGCCGTGGTAGAAGGTCGCGTACAGACCGCCGGCGAGCCCCGCGATGAGGCCGGAGACGAGCGTGGCCGAGATGAACTGCACGCGCCGGTTGATGCCCATGCCGATGGAGAACCGGATCGTCTCCCGAAGGCCGACCAGCCCCATGCCGAACGGCGAGTTCATCATGCGGTGGATGAGGAGCATGACCGCCGCCGTGAGCACGAGCGTGAGCCAGAAGTAGGCGCGCAGGCTCCACGACGGCGAGAGGAAGTCGAAGAGCCCTTTGACTCCCGTGAGCCCGAACGGCCCGCCCGTGAACCCTGAGCTGTCGGCGATGATGAGCAGCCGCACGACCTCGGCGAACGCGAAGGTGAGCATCGAGGCGTAGATGCCGCGCAGGCGGATGCTGGGCAGCACCATGATGACGGCGGCAAGACCGCCGGCCACGACGCCGGCCGGGAGCGCGAGCCAGGCGGACATGCCGAGCTTGATCGTCAGGAGGCCGGTGGCGTAGCCGCCGATGGCGATGATCGCCAGCTGGCCGAAGTTCCAGATGCCGCACATGCCGATGGTGAGGTTCCAGCTCTGCGTCATGAGCGAGAACAGCAGCATCAGCACCAGCAGGCTGATGATGTAGTCGTTGCGCCACACGAGCGGGATGAAGGCGAGCACGACGACGACGACGATGGTGGTGACGACGGGCGTCCTGCTCCAGCCCAGCAGACCGGCGAGTCCTGTCTTGGCGGGCGCAGCCTGGGGAGTCGCGCTCACAGCCGCTCCTCCTCGGGCTTGCCGAACAGGCCGTAGGGCCGCACGACCATGAACACGACGATGATGGCGAAGAGCACCGGTAGCGACCAGAGACTGCCTACATACGTCGCGACCAGCGTCTCGATGAGCCCGATGATGAACGCCGCGTAGATGGTGCCCCGGATGCTGCCGAGCCCCGCCACGACGGCCACGGTGAGACCCTTGAGGATGGGCAGGTCGCCGGCCGAAGGCGAGACGAAGTAGAGCGGCGCCAGCAGCACGCCGGCGATGCCGCCGAGCAGGCCGGCGAGCGCCATGGTCACCCAGTACACGCGGCCCGCCGGCACGCCCATGAGCTTGGCCGCGTCGAACTGCTGCGCCACCGCCATGATCGAGAGGCCCTGGCGGGTCTTGCTGAGCATGAGACTCAGCCCGCCCAGGCAGAGGAAGGCGACCACCGCAACGGCGATCTGCTGCCAGGCCACAGTGACCGTACCGAATACCGTGAGGCGTCCGTCGATGAGCGGCTCGATGGCCTTGTTGCGGGCCCCGAACATGAGGATGATCGCCGCCGAGAAGATGATCGCCACCACGAGCGTGGAGATGTACGCCGTCATCTCGAAGTCGATGTCCTTGCGGCCGACGAGCGGCCTGATCGAGATGAAGTGCGTGAGCATGCCGACGCCGGCCGCGGCGATGGCGCCGACGACGAGCCCGACGATCGGCGGCGCGCCCATGTCGGTGGTGATCACCCAGGCGGCGTAGCCCCCGACCATACCGAAGGCGCCCTGCGCCATGTTCAGGGTGCGCAGGCAGCCGTACACGAGCGTCAGTCCCATGGTCATGATCGCGTAGATGGCACCGAAGACGAGGCCGCTGATGATGGCTTGTGCGAGTGTGTCCATGCGTCAGCTCCCGCTGTTGCCGAGGTAGGTGGAGGCCAGCACGTCTTCACCGAACTCGGCCATCGTGCCCTGGTGGACGATGCGACCGGTATCCATGAGGTAGACGTAGTCGGCGATATCCTTTGCGTTGGCCAGGGTCTCCTCGACGAGGAGGACCGTGGCCTCGCTGCGGGCGATCTTGTCCAGGGTCGCGTAGACCTCCTGGACGAGCACCGGGGCGAGGCCCAGCGCCGGCTCGTCGACCATGAGCATCTTCGCATTGCTCATGAGGCCGCGGCCGATGCCGAGCATGCGGCGCTCGCCGCCGGAGAGGGTGCGGGCCTGCTGCGTGCGCCGCTCCTCGAGCCGCGGAAACAGCTCGTAGACTCGGCGGATGCGCTCACGGCGCCCCTTCCAGGCGTCGCGAAGATACGCGCCCATGTACAGGTTCTGCTCGACGGTGAGGTCGACGAAGAGCAGGTCGCCCTGGGGGATGTGGACGAGGCCGCGCCCTACGATGCTGGAGGCCGAGCGCCCGTTGAGACGCTCGCCGAGAAACGTGATCTCGCCGCTGTTCACGGGCAGGAGCCCGCTGAGCACCCGCAGCAGCGTGGTCTTGCCGTGCCCGTTCGGACCGGTGACCACGACGAACTTGCCCTCGTCCACAGAGATGCTCACGTCCTCGAGCACCGTCGCCGCACCGTAGCCGGCCTTGAGGTTGCTGACGTCAAGCATCGCGCACCTCCGGCAGAACTCCGAGATCCTCGAGCGTGACGCCGGCCTCGATGCCGACGTTGCCCAGGTACACCTTGATGACGTCGGGGTTGGCCTGGACCTCTTTGGGCGTCCCGGTGAAGAACTCAGCGCCCTGGTGCATCATCATCACGCGGTCGGAGACGGTCATGAGCACGCTCATCACGTGCTCCACGATCATGACCGTGGTGCCCTGCTCCTTGACGCGCCGGATCAGGTCCATGAGGTGCACGCACTCGTCGTCGCTGAGACCGCCGGCCGGCTCGTCAAGGAGCAGCAGGTCGGGGCGGGTCGCCAGAGCCGCGGCGAACATGACCCGCTTGCGGTCGAACGCCGAGAGCAGCTCGCCGGGGTCGCCGAGCGCGTCCTGCAGGCCGACGAACTCGGCGGCCTGCTCCGCGCGCTCGACGGCCCCGGCGTCGAAGCTGAAGCCCGCCCAGGAGCGCTTCTTGTGGCCGAAGTACGAGGCCAGCACGATGTTGCCGAGGACGGTCTGCGTCGTGAGCACCGAGGCGACCTGGTACGTACGCGCCATGCCAAGGTGGCAGATCGTGTAGGCGGGCAGGTGCTGGATCTCCTGCCCCTTGAACCGCACGACGCCCTCGGTGGCGCGACCGTGCCCGCTGATGACGTCGAACAGCGTCGTCTTGCCGGCGCCGTTCGGGCCGGCGATGCCGAACACCTCGCCCTGCTCGACCGCGCAGGTGACGGCGTCGACCGCCGCCAGCGCGCCATACCGCTTCGTCAGCCCCTCTGTATCGAGGATCGCCATCTGCACGCCCTACTTGAGCTGCGACGGCAGTTCGAACTCGCCCGTTGGGTAGGGGAACGGGTCGATGCACACCTGCTTGCCGTTCTGGATCTGGAAGGAGAGCAGCGGCATGCCGAGACTCGGGTCGTTCACATCCGACGGGTACGAGAGCGCCTGATTGTCTTCGGGGTTGAAGTGCGCCGTGCCGACGATACCGCGGTGGATGCCCTGCTTGACCCACTCCACGACCTTCGGGAAGTCGTCGGCGTCGCCGGCCATGGCCGCGGCCTGCGCCCAGATCATGACCTGGTCGTAGATGGCGCCGGCGGTGCTGAAGCCCATCTTGACGTCGTAGGTCTCGTCGAAGCGGGTGCGGAAGTCGTCACCCATCTTGTCCGGGAGCACGCCGACGGTGGTCGACCAGATGACGCCGTTGGCGGCGTCGCCGGCGAGCTCGAGGTACTCCGGCGTGGAGGGACCGAACTGCTCGTACACGAGCGACGGCGTCGGCGAGGCCATGAACTGCTTGGTGAAGGCGGCCAGGTCGGTCGCCAGCCAGTCGGTGTTCACGACCAGGTCAGGCGAAGCGGAGCGGATCTTGGCGAGCACAGGCCCCCACTCCGAAAGCGGCGCCGTGACCTTCTCGTAGACGACGACCTCCCAGCCTTCCTTCTTGATGCCGTCGCGGAAGTTCTCGGCGATCAGCAACGAGTAGGGGTCGGTGCTGGTGGCGATGGCCACGGTCTTCTTCTTGGGGGTCCACGTCCCGCTGTCCTGCAGACGGCCCAGCAGACCCACGAGGTTGGGACCGTAGTGCGTCTCGTTGGGGCAACTCTCGAAGATCATGCCGCGCGTGGCCGGATCCTCGGCGACCCACCCCGTGTTGACGATGGATGCGTTGACGTGGAATGTCGGTACGCCCTTGGTCGTGATCGGGTCCCACGACCCGTTGGTGTACTCGGTGAAGACCATCGAGATCATCGAGACGTTCTTCTCGTTGACCAGACGCTGGTGCACGTTGCGGATCTTGTCGGGCACGAGGTCGCTCTCGATGTCGAGCGCCACGGTCTCGACCTTGCGGCCGAGGACGCCGCCCATCTCGTTCAGGTCGTTGGCGGCCATCTCGAGGGCGCGCTTGGCTTCGACGCCGTCACCCGCCGAAACGCCGGTGAGAGGGAAGGCTCCGCCGATGGTGATGGGGTCCTTCGTCGCGGTGTCGGTCGAGTCTGAGCCGCCGCCGCCCGTGATGGCGCCGACTACTCCACCGCCGATGGCGAGGCCGGCGACTCCGGCGGCGCCGGCGAACACGATCTCACGGCGGGTCATACCTTCCTGGGACTTCATGCGATCGGTCACTCCAGTTCCCCCTTGCGTAGCATCGACCGCCCGCCCACGCGAGCCGTTGCGGTCCTCGCCGGCGCCGGCGATGGCTGTGCCCCGAGCGCTCATCGCGAACGCCGAAGACCGGCCAACGCGTCTGATTCTTGGTTGACCGGTCAAACCAGATAGGCGGTATGATAGGCGGCGGCGCGGGATTGTCAAGGGAGTCGGTCGTCGGGCGGTCGACAGGAGGTGGTCGCGGGTCGTGGCGAAGCGCAACCAGCACGAACACGAATCCGTCGAGCCGGCGCTCATCGGCCGGGTCCCGGCCGACTACATCACCGGCGAGCTGCCGCCGACCGCGCAACGCATCCTCGCCGCCGCGCAGCGCGTGCTGATGCGAGACGGCTACGAGGGGCTCACGCTGAGGCGCATCGCCGAAGAGGCCGGCGTCCACAAGTCCCTGGTGACGTATCACCTCGAGAGCAAAGCGACGCTCATGACGATGCTGGTCGACTCGCTGTGGCACGACGTCGACGTCGAGCTGTTCCGTGCCGTGGACTCCCTGCCGCTGCTCTCCGACCGGCGCATCGGAGCGCTGGTCGACGCCCATCGGCGACTCGGGCAGCTCGGCGACCAGCAGCGTATGTACGTCGACCTGTTCGCGAACCTGGCGCGCTCCTCCGGCACCCGCCGCCGCCTCGGAGCGCTCAACGACGCGTACCGCGACCTGGACCGGCGCTGCCTGGGAGCCACCGGGCTTGAAGGCGCCGAGCTCGACGCGCTCGCCAGCCTGGTCCTGGCGGTCGGCGACGGCATGGGAGTCGATCGTCTCATCCGCCCCGGGACCGTCGAGGACGACGCCGTGTACGCCCTCTTCGAGCGCATGATCGTCTCCTTGGCCCGACAGGCGGGCGCCCCCGGCGCCGCGGCGCCCGGCCAGAGCGAGGACTGCGCGGCGGCGCGGGCGGCCTCGGTGTCCGGCGGCGGACCGGATCGCGCCGGCCTCGTGGGATCCGACCCCTCGGCGGACCTCGCACCCGTGGCCCGCGCGCTCGTTCTCGGCGCCCGAAAGGTGCTGCGCAGGCGCGGACTCCAGGCGCTCACCCTGGAAGCGGTCGGGCGCGAGGCGGACCAGCCGCCGTCGGCAGTCACGTACTACTTCGGTGACAAGCACGGCCTCCTCACGGCGCTCGTCGAGACGCGCCTCTTCGAGCAGCGCAACGTGGCCTTCCGGCTGTTCGCCTGTCCGGGCAGCGACGGCGCGCACGACGCGCACGCGATCTGCTCGGCGCGCGCCCTGCTCGGCGACATGACGAGCTTCCGCACGTTCTTCGAGCTGCTGCCCACGATGCTGCGGGACCCGCATCTACGCGAGCTCCAGGCCGACCACGAGCGCTGGCTGACCGGCGTGATCGCCGGGGGGCTGGCCCGGAGCGACGACCCGGCGGTCGCGGAGCGCGGCGCGGACATCGCGCTCCTGTCCGTGGCGGCCGCGGACGGGCTGGCGATGCAGGTCCTCGCCGACCCCTCCGGGTTCGACCCGGCGGCGTCGTGCGCCATGCTCGAGCGGCTCATCCGCGACCACACTCCGGGAGCCTGACCCGGAGCGCCCGGCAGGCCGCGCTCCCGAACCACGCTCTCGGCCCGCGCTGCGGCCGGCCCGGGCCGGCCGGCCCGCCTGTCCCGCGTCACCCCGGCGCGGTCAGCGACTCGCGCATCTGCGCGTCGACGGTGACGCCCCAGCGCGAGAACTCGCCGAAAAAGGCCTCACACGGCACGATCTGCTCGGGCACGAAGACGCCGGGGCCGGCGATCTCGCCGCGCGCCATCATGCGCGCCACGATCGCCGGCGGGATGCCGGTGTCGATGTCGCCGCCGCCGGCGCCGTACTCCTTGTGCGCCGGCACCGTGGCGCGCACGCGCCACTCCACCCGGCGCCCGTCCTTGAGGCCGCGCACCACACCGATCAGGTAGTCGACGTCGTCCAGGACCACGTCGGTCGGCCGCGGGATCTCGCCGACGACCTTGAGCAGCACGTCGCGCGGCCGCACGTGCATGCCCTTCACGTCCACCTCGTCGGTGCGCGTCATGCCGATGGTCTCGAGAAAGCGCATCTGGCCGGTGAACTCGGCGGGCAGCGAGAGCTTGAAGGTGGCCGCCTTCAGCCCCTGGTCCTTCCAGGTGTGCCAGAAGGTGAACGGCTCGGAGTGGATCGTGTAGTGCGCGTCGAGGCCTCCGGCCGGCTCTCCGAAGTCGACACGCTCGACGCCCTCGCCGCCGGTGATGTCGAGCAGCCAGTGACCGTCGATGAACTCGGGGGCGACGACGCTGAACTCGTCGCAGAGCGTCTCCAGGGAGTACGGCACGACCCAGCCCTCGTAGCCGCTCCAGTCGGTGTCGTCCACATTCCCGCAGAGCGCGTGTGCCTCCTCGACGACGTCGAGCCGCTCCGCGCCGTACCGGGCGAGGATGTTGGTGACGCCGGGAGCCCCTCCCATGGCGATGACCGCGGTGACGCCGGCCTTCTTGAACTCCTCGTTCAACTCCACCTGCTGCTTGGTCACGTGGAAGAGGCCGCCCATGTCGGTGTAGTGCACGCCGGCCGCGGCGGCCGCGTGCATCACGTTGATGTTCCAGAAGTGCTGGGTGGCGTTGACCATCGCGTCGCAGCCGGAGACGGCTCGCTTCACGCTCTCCTGGTCCCGCGCGTCGACGAAGCGGGCGACCGCCTTGCCGCCACCGTACGCCGCGGCCACGTCGGCGGCCTGCGCTTCGTCGTAGTCGCCGACGACGATCCCGGTGACCTCGGGGCTGAGCCCCAGCTCCTTGACGGCCCATCGACCCATGGCGCCGGCGCCGATGACGGCGATCTTCATACCCCTGCCTCCTGCGTGAGCGGACGTGAGTCTCCCCATCGTCGAGCCTACGAGGTTCGCCTGTCGAAGTACAGACGGCTATCATGGAGCAGGAACGTCTACTTTCTCACGACTCAAGGACGGTGCAGGTGGTCACGTACGGCCTCGACGAGCAGGACTGGCGCGGTCTGCGCGATGAGGTCGTCGAGTTGTTCACGTCCCTGCTGCGCGTGGACACCACGAACCCCCCGGGCAACGAGACCGCCTGCGCGCTGGTGATCCGCGACTATCTGGCGGCCAACGGCATCGCGAGCACGCTCGTCGGCGAGACACCGGCGCGCCAGAACCTCGTGGCGCGTGTCGAGGGATCACGTCCCGGCCCCACGCTCACGCTCATGGGCCACATGGACGTCGTGCCCGCCGACGCGGCCGAGTGGAGCGTGCCGCCCTTCGCCGGCGTCGTGAAGGACGGCTACGTCTGGGGCTGCGGCGCCACCGACATGAAGAACCAGGTGGCCGCGGAGGCTGTGGCGCTGGCGCGCCTCCACCGCTCCGGCGCCGAGTTCGCCGGCACCGTCAAGTACGCGGCGACGGTCGACGAAGAGGACGGCGACCACTGCGGAGTGCGCTGGCTCTGCGAGAACCACCCCGACACGCTGCGCTGCGACTACCTGCTGAACGAAGGCATGGGCGGTCTCTGGCTGCCGGTCGACGGGCGCCGCGTCTTTCTCCTCGCCACCGGCGAGAAGGCCTTCGCCCAGTTCGTCGTGCGCACGCGCGGCCGCGGGGGGCACGCCTCGGTCCCCGAGAAGGAGCGCAGCGCCGTCATCGACCTCGCCCGAGCCGTCGTCGCGCTGGGTCTGGCCGACCCGCCGGCGATCGTGTCCGACATGACGGCGCGCTTCATCGACGCGCTGGTCACCGACGAGGCTCTGCGCACCCGCCTCAAGGATCCCCGCAGAGCGCGCGCGGCCGGCGCCGAGTTGCGCCGGCTCGATCCCGTCGTCGCCGGGCTGGTGGAGCCCCTCTTCGGCGCCACGTTCACGCCCACCATGCTCGACGCAGGCAAGGCCGTGAACGTGATCCCCACGCGCGCCGAGGCAAAGGTCGACTGCCGGATCCTGCCCGAGATGACGCTCGACGGCACGAAGGCGCTCGTCGAGAGCGTCCTCGACCCGCTGGGCATCGACTGGGAGTTCGAGTGGTACGACGTGACGACCCCCAACGCGTCGCCGGCGCCCACGGCCCTCAGCGAGAGCATCGAGCGCGTCCTCTGCCGCGACGTGCCCGACGCCGCGCTCGCCCCCATGTGCTCCGGCAGCTTCACCGACTCGCGGTGGGTCCGCGAGGCGTTCCCGGACTGCGTGGCCTACGGCTTCGCGCCGTTCGTCGCCGAGA
>CAYTRM010000054.1:0-2647 GCA_964440225.1 uncultured Thermoleophilia bacterium
TACGGGTGGCTCTGGTGGTACTCGCGCATGTGGTGGCGCGACCCGGCGAACCGCGCTCAGCGTCGCCGGCTCAAGGACCTCAGCCGGCCGGAGTCCGCGGCCCGCGTGCGCGGCGCCCAGAAGGCGCCGCAGGCGTAGCCCGCGCGGCGCCGCATTGCGTGGACGTGTCGCGCCCGGACGGCGCGTCGTAAGGCTCTTCCTCGCTGTTCCACGCACGTCGCGCGTGACGGCGACGCGCACGGGGAACAGTCGTGGTGCAGGGCGCGCCGGCCTGCCGGCGCGCGCCATCCGAGGAGACAGGACGCACCATGGCCATCGCCACCTTCGCCGCCGGCTGCTTCTGGGGCGTGGAGCAGCGGTTTGCCCAGATCGACGGCGTCACCTCCACCGAGGTCGGCTATACGGGGGGCTCCACGGCCCGGCCCACCTACGAAGCGGTCTGCGGGCACGGCACCGGTCACGCCGAGGCGGTGCGTCTCGAGTACGACCCCGACACGGTCACCTATGAGGACCTCCTGCGGACCTTCTTCGCCATGCACGACCCCACGCAGTTGAACCGTCAGGGCCCGGACGTCGGCGACCAGTACCGCTCCGCCGTCTTCTTCCACACTCCGGAGCAGGAGCGGGAGGCGCGCGACATGGTGCGCCGGCTGAGCGCGGAGGGCGCCTCCAAGCGGCCGATCGTGACGCAGATCGTGCCGGCCCCCGAGTGGTGGCGCGCCGAGGACTATCACCAGAAGTACTTCGATCGGCACCCGCGCTTCGGCTGCCTGTTCTGAGCCCGGGGCGTTCGCGGCGCGCCGGGTGGGGCCGCAGTCGGGCTAGCGGCCGCCCGTCAGCCACGCGTACGGTCGCGGCGCGTACCGCCTGATGGCGGCCGCGGCTGCCACCACGACCACCAGGGTGAGCAGCGCGCTGCCGAAGTACACCACGAGTCTCGCGGCGTCACCTCCCCCGAGCGTGGACAGACCGACGCGCTTGAGCATCGTCAGCAGCGGCTCCTGGGCCGCGAAGATGAAGAAGCTGAACGGCAGCAGCGCGATCACGACGCGTCGTCCGGCGAGCGGCCGCAGGTAGGTGTCGTACCCGAACCAGACGGCGGCGACGGCCGCCACCATGATCGCCTTGCGTATGCCCTGCGCCCAGAAGGCGCCGCTGTCGCGCAGCAGCGCGGTGTAGAGCACGCAGGAGAGGACCCAGAGCGGCGGCAGCACGCGCTGCACCCAGCTTGGCGGCGTCAGGTTCACGCCGCGCCGCACCTCGAGGGCGATCACCGCGCCGAGGGTGAAGAAGGCAAGCCCCTTCCAGTCGTTCCAGTTCGACGCCGGGACGCCCAGGACCCAGGGAACGGCGAAGGGGAGCGGAGCCAGCCAGCGCAGCCGGCGCGCCGGCCAGTAGAGGAGCGGTGCGAGCGCGAAGCAGACGATGAGCGTCTGGAGGAACCAGAGCGGATACGCGACGGGGTGGAGCAGCAGTTTGTCGAGCACCTGCAGCACGCCTGCTTCCCCGAGGAAGTCGCGCGAGAAGTACTCTCCCGACCAAGGCAGGGCCTGGAGCGTGACGTAGAGCGCCAGGCCCAGCGCGTTCCAGAGCAGGAGGGGTACGACGATCGTGCGCAGGCGGCCGCGGAACTTGCGCCGGTACGCCTCCCAGCGCGGCTGCAGGTTGTGGAAGAAGAGGAAGCCGGAGATGGCGAAGAGCATGGCCGCCGGCCAGCGGCAGAGCGTCTGCGAGATCAGGTATTGGATGAAGCCGACGATGCCGGGGACTCCGCCTACGTCCGGCGCGTTCTCGCCCCCGGCGAAGCGGCTGTCCATGTTGTACGCGTGCACGAGGATCACCGCCGTGACCGCCAGCAGGGTGATCACGCGCAGCTTCGCGCTGAGCGGAGGGGCGATGCGGTAGGCCTCGAGCTCGGGCGGAGCCGCCTTCCGAGGGCTAGCCACTGAGGTGCTCTATGAGGATCTTGACGCCGATGCCGATCAGGATGAGCCCTCCGACCACCTCCATGCGCCGGCCGAGCAGGGCGCCGAAGCGCTGCCCGAGTTGCAGCCCGAGCGTGGTGAAGGCGCCGGCCACCAGGCCGATCACGAGCGCCGGCCACCAGATGTCCACTCCGAGCAGGGCCAGCGACAGGCCGACGGCGAGCGCGTCGATGCTGGTGGCGATGGAGAGCAGGACCAGCGACCAGCCCTTCGTCGGGTCGGGCCGCTCCGCCTCAGCCGCCTCGGGCTTGAGCGCCTCGTAGACCATCTTGCCGCCGATGGCCGCGAGGAGGCCGAAGGCGATCCAGTGGTCGACCGGAGCGATCCACTCCGCGACCGTGAGCCCGGCGAGCCAGCCGACGACCGGCATGAGCGCCTGGAAGAGTCCGAAGTGCCAGGCGAGCCGGAAGGTCTGGCGGGCGCTCACCCTCTTCAGCGTCAGCCCGGCGCCGATGGCGACGGCGAAGGCGTCCATGGCAAGACCGACGGCGATACCGATGAGGGTGACAGTGGACATGGCGTCGTGGACTCTACCAGCACACCGGCGCGCGGGTCGCCGGCGTCATGCCTCAGGTGCCGGCGGCATCCGTTTCGCCGTACTTCTTGAGGAGGGTGGCCGTCCTGGCGCTCAGCAGGTTCTGCCAGACTTTGCGGCCGGGCTC
>CAYTRM010000054.1:2747-10919 GCA_964440225.1 uncultured Thermoleophilia bacterium
CCCTCGGGCAGAGCCTTGACGATGGCGACGTTCTGGGCGAGCGTGCGGTTGCTCGAGCCCAGGTTGTAGACGGCGGCGGCGGGGCCGCCCTTGGCCACGATCTGCGTGCGCCAGCTACGGTCGCTGATGGTCGACTCGCGAGCGGCGGAGCCGCCGAGAAGGATGACGAGTGGCTTGGCCGGAGGCGCGGCCTTGACGTTCGCGACGACTTGCAGGACGTGGGACCAGTCGGAGCCGGAGCCGGCTCTCGCTCCCACGTCTGCCGCGTCCGCCGCGCCGGACGGGGCGACGGCGTCGCCGGAGCTTGGGGCCGCGCTCACCTCCGGCTGGGCCGAGCACGCAGCCGGCAGCGCCGCCAGTGCGGCGAGCAGGGCGACCAGCAGCATGAGGCGGGCGCTCGCGCCGGCGGAGCCGGCGCGCGAAGTGGCCCGGCGTCGTGGCGAGCGGCGAGTCAGACGATGATGAGGGCGTGCGGGCATGGATACCTCCGGGCGTGTAGCTCGACTGTAGCATCCCGTCGCCGCCACCGCGACATCGTCGGCCGTGGCGTCACGGGCGCGTCCGGGCATGCGGCGCGCGCCGCGGCCACACCGGCACGACCGTGTCTCCCGTCGCCTGCGGCTGCGCCTTTCGGGCGGCGGATGTAGGCTTGCCCGGCAGTCCCGCCAGCCGCCAGGAGGTCCCGGCCGTGAAGTATCGCCGCATGCCGATCGAGGAGGAGGCGCCGGAGCAGCTCGGGTACGAGCGCATCCGCTACAACCTCACCGAGAGCTCGGTGCGCGACCGCTCGCTCGCCGATCTCGGCGTCGAGGTCGGCGACATGCTCCTCTTGTACGGCGACCACGTGGGCAACGAAGCGCTCCGCGAGCTGGTCGCCGAGCAGAGCGGCGGGGCGGGCGGCGGCGTGAGCCGTGACGACGTGCTCGTCACGGCCGGCGCCGCCCAGGCGCTCTTCATCATCGCCACGTCGCTGCTCGAGAAGGGCGACCACCTGGTCGTGATCCGCCCCAACTACGCGACGAACATCGAGACGCCCCGCGCGATCGGGGCCGACATCAGCTACCTCGACCTGACCTTCGAGGACGGTTTTCGCATCGACCCGGAGAAGCTCCTGGCGCTGATCACGCCGCGCACGAAGTACGTGAGCGTCACGCTGCCTCACAATCCCACAGGCGTGACGATGGGCGAGGCCGACCTGAGGAGCCTCGTCGGCGGCGTCGAGCGCGCCGGCTGCCGTCTTCTGGTGGACGAGACCTATCGCGAGATGACCTTCGGTGAGCCGCTCCCCGTGGCCGCCACGCTCGGCGAGTGCGCGATCAGTGTCAGCTCGCTGTCCAAGACCTACGGCATCCCCGGCATCCGCACCGGCTGGCTCGTCTGCAGGGACCGGGAGCTCATGACGACGTTTCTCGCCGCCAAGGAGCAGATCGGCATCTGCGGCAGCGTCGTCGACGAGGCGATCGCCGCCCGCGCCTTCGCGCAGCGCGGCGAGTGGCTCCCCGAGATCCACGGCTTCATCGGGCGGCAACTGCAGGTCGTGCGGGAGTGGATCGCGGGCGAGGAGCTCATGGAGTGGGTCGAGCCTTCCGGCGGTGTGGTCTGCTTCCCGCGGATCAAGCCGGAGGCGCCTGTGGACGTGGACGAGTTCTACCGGGTGCTCAACGAGGAGCACGGCGCCTACGTCGGCCCCGGGCACTGGTTCGAGCAGCCGCGCCGCCACATGCGCGTGGGGTACGCGTGGCCGTTGCCCGACGAGCTCGAGGGCGGGCTTGCGGCGCTATCCGCTTCCATCCGCGCCGCGATCGGGGGGTGACGTGATGACTGAGCAGCAGGGAACGCCGCCCGGGTGCGCCGGAGATCGGAGCGCCATACGGCACACGTCGGCGCAGCTGCGCGGCGGCGAGGGCGTGCGCCTGCATCTGCAGGCCTGGCTGCCCGACGGCGAGCCGGCCGCCGTGCTCGCCGTGATCCACGGGTACGGCGAGCACGGCGGCCGTCACTGCCGGCTCGGCGAGGCGATGGCGGCCCGCGGCTACGCCGTGTACGCGTGCGACCTGCGCGGCCACGGGCTTTCGTCCGGCGTGCGCGGGCAGGTCCGGCGCTTCAGCGACTACTTCGACGATGCGGCGGTCTACCTCGACGAGGTGCGTCGGTTGCAGCCCGGCCGTCCCGTCTACCTGCTCGGCCACAGCCTCGGCGGGCTCATTGCCGCGCTGTACGCCGCCGATCGGCCGCAGGGCCTGGACGGGCTCATTCTCTCGTCGCCGTTCCTGCGGCTCGTCATGACGCCTCCGCTGTCCAAGATCGTAGGGGCCAGGATCCTCGCGGTGATGATGCCCGACTGGAACATCGGCAACACGCTCCAGGCGGCCGACCTCTCGCACGAGCCCGACGTCGTCGACGCCTACGTCACCGACCCGCTCGTGCACCACGTGGCGCCGTCGCGCTGGGCTGTGCAAGCCCTGGCGGCGCAGAGGGCGGCGCCGGCGGCCGCGGCGCGGTTGTCGCTGCCGCTCCTGCTTCTCTACGGAGACGCGGACGCCGTGGCCGACCCCGAAGCCGCGCGTGAGTTCTTTGCCGTCGCCGGCTCCGCCGACAAGACCGAGCGGTGCTACGAGGGCTACTATCACGAGCTCTTCAACGAGACCGGGCGTGAGACGGTGTTCGCCGACCTCGCCGCGTGGCTCGACGAACATGTGGCGGAGGCGGCCGCGCCCGAGGGCGCTCCGCCCGGCGCGGCCTGACCGCAGCCGGAGGTGCGGCCCGAGCCGGCCGCCCTCACGGGTGGGCGGGTCGCCCCACCGTCGTCATGTACACGACGGGCTCGACGTCGGGGTCGAGCTCGAGCAGGGCCGCCGCCTCGACGTCGTAGAAGGCGGCTATCTGGCAGGTGCCCAGGCCCAGTGCGGTGGCGGCCAGGGCGACGTTCTCCGCGATGTGCCCCGCGTCGAGGAAGATGTAGCGGGCGAAGCGCTCGCCGTACTTCCAGCGCGAGCGCTCCAGCGCCGCCGTCCAGACGAACACGGCGCCTGCCTGCGCGGCGATGCCTTGGTCGAGCGCGGCGTGCGCGACCGGCAGCCGCAGGTCTCCCGGTCGCAGCAGTTCCAGGGCGCGGTCGAGCACGGCGTAGTGGTACAGCCCCGGTTCGAGCCCGTCGACCGCGTGGGCCACGACGTAGTGCTCGATGGGGAACAGGCCGCCGGCCGAGGGCGCGGTGCGGAAGGCGAAGCCCACCTCCCGCGCCGTGACTCCGGCGGCCGCCCAGAGCAGCGCACCGAGCTCGCCGAGCTCGAGCGGCGACTCCGCGTACTCTCGCAGGCTCCTCCGCCGCGCCAGCGCGTCGAACAGGCCGCTGTCGCTCAGCTCGATCTCGGGCAACGCGACCCGCGGCGTTCCGGGATAGGTCTTGAACCAGTCCGGCTGACGCGACCAGTCCATTCGGCCGCCGACCAGGTGATCGCGGCTGTGCCGCGTCTCACGCAGGTAGCGCAGACCGGCGCCGTCGTTCATCGGGGGACCTCCGCTCCTCGCCTGCAGCGGGCCGGGCGCTCTTGAGCCCTCGGCCGGCCTTGCCGCCCATGCTCGTGTGGTGCCCCGTACCGGCTCGCCCCACACCCGGTGGGAGGCGTCAGTCGAGCAGCCGGCTGAAGTTGCCGGTGCCCCAGGGCGAGGCGCCCACCGCCGCGGCGACCGCCGAGGCGTCGTTGCCGCGGCGCAGGGCGGCGATGATGCCGTCGTAGAAGCCGTTCTTCATCGTGATCACGGTGGCCTCGAGTCCCTGCTTCCAGCTCGTGTACGCCTTGACCCCGACGGAGTTGAAGATGGTCGCCCCCGGCATCGACTGTGTCGTGTTCAGCGGGTTGTAGTAGGCGGTGTTGTACCAGTGGCCGCCCTCGGCCATCTCCCAGGCGGTGACGGCGGCGACGTTGTCGGCCGTCACCGGCAGCCGCATCGCCACGAGCAGCGCCTTCGCCCAGGACAGCTGGTTGAACTCACCGTTCTTCGCCATCGCCAGAGCTGCGCCCAGACCTCCGCTGGCGAGGATCTTCTTGATGCGCTTGGTCACGTCCTGCAGGATCGTCTGGCGCTCGGCGAGCTTCTGGTCGAGCTCGATCTTCTGGTTCTGGACCTCCTGCTGGGCGACGACCGCCTCTTCGCGCTCGTCCTCGACCTGCCGCGCGAGGCGGCGCGCCTCACGGGCGAGGCGCTGCGCCTCGTTCTCGGCGCGGCGGTCCTCCTCCGCGAGGGCTCCCAGCAGCGCCTGCAGCGTGTCGATGTCCGCCAGGGAGTCCATGCTGGACAGCAGGTCGAGCCAGTTCAGCTCACCGGTCTTGTACATGGTCGCGGCGCGCCGGGAGAGGATCAGACGCTGCTGCTCGAGGTCCGCTTCCGCGCGAGCCAGCTCGCGACGCGAGCGCTGCAGCCGGACGTTGACGGCGTCCAGCTCCTGCTGCGCCTCGACGAGGCGCCGGCCGACCTGCTGGAGGTCCTGCTGCAGGCCGGACATCTCGGCGCGCACGCGCTTGGCCTCGCGCTGCAGCTGGGGCAGCGACGGGGCGGCTGCCGCCTGTGGGGCGGCCACCGCGGCCAGCGCTACCAGAGCGAGCGCCAGGATGGCCGCGGCGACGGCGGCCACGCGGCGTCGTGGTGCGGGTCTCACCGGCAGATGGCGTGTGGGGGTGATGGGGCTGTCTCCGACCATGTCGCTTCTCGCGTGTCTTCTGCTACGGGGTATCGGCGCGGACCGGCGCTTCTTGACGGCGCGGTGCGCTGTCGCGGCGCGCCGGTCTGTGCCATGCAGCTTCGCGCCGGCCGCACGAAACCCTGTCACGAGGGTAGCGGCGGGCTGCCCGCGGCGCCACCGCCCGGCGAGGCGCGGGTCAGCGCGCGGCCGCCTCCCGCAGCGCCGCCCACATGCCCTCGACGTGTTCGCGTTCGGTGGGCTCCGCCCCGACCGAGACGCGCAGGAGCAGCGTCCCCTTCACCAGCGACGTGCCGAAGTAGTAGCCGCCCCCGGCGTTGATGCGCTCGGCGATCGCGGCGTTGTGCGCGGCGATCGCGTCCTCGTCGCCTGCCGGCGCCGGCGGGACGTGTCGCAGGCAGACCGTCTGGAGCGGCGCCGGCGCGAGCAGTTCCCACTCCGGCGCCGCGTCCACCTGCTCCGCCAGCCAGGCGGCATTGCCCACGTCCCGGCGTACGCGGGCCTGCAAGCCCTCCACGCCCTCCGAGCGGAGCAGGAACCACAGCTTGAGCGAGCGGAAGCGCCGGCCGAGCGGGATGCCCCAGTCGCGCAGGTTGCGAACGAGGCCGTCCTGGGCGGTGCGCAGGTAGCTGGGATCGGTGCTCATGACACGCACCAGATGCTCCGGGTCGCGGACGTAGTAGGCGGAGAGGTCGAACCCCGTGCCCATCCACTTGTGCGGGTTGAAGACGACGGAGTCGGCGCGCTCCACGCCCTCCCACATCCAGCGGTACTCGGGGCAGATCATGGCGGTGCCGGCGAGCGCCGCGTCGACGTGTAGCCAGAGGCCGTGGCGCTCGCACAGGGCGGCGATGCCGGCCACCGGGTCGATCGCCGTGGTGGCGGTCGTGCCGACCGCGGCGACCACGGCGCAGGGCCGGCGGCCGGCGGCCAGGTCGTCCTGGATGGCGCGCTCCAGGAGATCCAGCCGGAGCGCGTGCTCGTCGTCGGTGTCGATGAGGCGCAGGTGCTCGGCGCCGAATCCCGCAAGGAGCGCGGCCTTGGGCACCGAGCTGTGCGCCTGGTCGCTCGCGTACACCACGAGCGGCGCGTCCTCGGCTTGCAGGCCGCCGCGGTTCTGCGAGAAGCCGGACGTACGCTCGCGGGCGCAGAGCAGCGCCGTGAAGGTCGAGGTGCTGGCGGTGTCCTCGATCACGCCGGTGAAGGCGCCGGGCAGACCCACCATCTCGCGCAGCCACTCCATGACCACGTCCTCGACCTCGGTGGCCGCGGGGCTGGTCTGCCAGCTCATGCCCTGCACGCCGAGCCCCGACGAGACGAGGTCGGCGAGCACCGACGAGAGGTCGCTGTTACTCGGGAAGTAGTGGAGGAAGCCGGGGTGGTTCCAGTGGGTGATGCCCGGCATGACCACGCGGTCGAGGTCGGCGACGATTCCCTCGATGTCGCCGCCCTGCAGCGGCGGCTCGGCGGGCAGCTGCGCCGCCACCTCGCCCGGCCGCACCCGGCTCATGACGGGGTAGTCGGCGACGTGCTCGCGGTAGTCGGCGACCCAGTCGATCAGCTCGTGGCCGAGCCTGCGGAACTCGTCGGGGTCCATGCTCGCTCCTTCGCGTGTGCTCGTTCGGGTGGTGCGGCCCGGCCGCGCCGCCCGCTGATTCTACCCCCGGGCGGCGAGTTGCCGGCGGTTGCCCGGGCAGGCCGGACGGCGGAGGATGTTGTGAGCAGCGGCCGGCTCTTCGCCGGCAGACAGAGGTCCGGGAGGCCGACATGCACATCGAACCATTTGCCGTCGAACAGTGGATGAACGCTCACGAGACGACGGCCACCTGGAACCTCGGTGAGACCTGCGTGCATTCGCTCACCGTCGACGAGCTCCTGGAGCTCACCGGCGACGCCGACGAGGTGCTGCGTCGCCTCCGCGACACCCGGCTCACCTACGGGCACATCATCGGCTCGCTCGAGCTCCGCACGCAGATCGCGGGCCTCTACGGCGCCGCGATCGCGCCCGACGACGTGCTCGTGACCAACGGCGCCATCGGCGCCAACTTCCTGGCGTTGTTCGCGCTCACCGAGCCCGGCGCCGGAGTGGTCTGCGTCAAGCCCACCTACCAGCAGCTGTACTCGGTCCCCGAGGCCCTGGGCGCCGACCTCAGGCTGCTCCCGCTGCGCGAGGAGAACGGCTACCTTCCCGATGTGGACGAGCTCCGCTCGCTGGTGGACGACCGCACGCGGCTCATCGTCGTGAACAACCCGAACAACCCGACCGGCGCTCTGATGGACGAAGCGCTCTTGCGAGAGATCGTCACGGTGGCTCGCGAGCGCGACGCCTGGCTGGTCTGCGACGAGGTCTACCGCATGCTCGAGCACGAGCCCGGCACGCGGCCGCCGTCGATCGCCGACCTCTACGAGAAGGGCGTCAGCACGGGCAGCATGAGCAAGAGCTACTCGCTGGCGGGGCTGCGCACGGGCTGGGTCGCCGGCCCGTCGCAGGCGATCGCCCGCTGCCTTGACGTGCGCGACTACACGACGATCTCGTGCGGCGTGCTCGACGACATCCTCGCCACGGTGGCGCTCGAGCGCCGCGACGCCGTCCTGGCGCGCAACCTCGAGATCGTGCGCGGCAATCTGGAGCTCGCCGACGCGTGGGTCGAGGCCGAGCCGCGGCTTCGCTACGTGCGGCCGCGGGCCGGCACCACCGCCCTGATCCGCTATGACTACGAGGTCCCTTCGGTCGAGTTCTGCCAGGGCATGTTCGACCTGAACGGCGCCTTCGTCGTGCCGGGGGCCGCCTTCGGCGAGGAGTACTCCCTCCGGCTCGGCTACGCCTGCGCCCGCGACGTCCTCACCGGCGGGCTGGCGGCGGTCTCCGAGTACCTGCGCACGCTCGAGTGAGGCCGAGCCGGGGCTCCCTCGGATGGCCGGCTGCGGCTTCGCCGGACGGCCGGCTGGACGGCCGCCGTGCTCCCGGGGCTAGAATGCGGAGGACATGACCGACCCGGATCCTCAGAGCGGCCGCGACGAGCGGACCACCACCGACCTCGTGGACTCCGCGCCGCGGCGCACCTGGCTGGCGGCCGAGCGGACGTACCTGGCCTGGCTGCGTACCGGCTTGGGCGCACTCGGCATATCGCTGGCGGTCGGGCGGCTGCTTCCGGCGCTGATCGACGCCGAGCACGTCGCCTTCGGTCTGCTCGGCATCGGCTACGGCGCGCTCGGGGTCCTCCTGCTCGTGGTCTCCGCGTACCGGACCCAGCGGGTGCGGGCGGCGCTCACTGCCCAGCGGCCGCTGCCCACCGACGCCTGGACGATCTGGGTGTTCACCGCCGTCGGCTTCGTGCTGGCCGTGGGGACCATCGCGCTGATCGTCGTCGCGATCTGACCGCGGCGGCCGCTTCCGGCCGCCACAGGAGAAGGGGGACCGCATGAGTCGCTTCGCCCCATCGCGTGAGCTCGTCGTCGAGGTCTGCCGC
>CAYTRM010000055.1:0-7118 GCA_964440225.1 uncultured Thermoleophilia bacterium
CCGACGCCCACGCGGCCGCCGTCACCGGCGACACCGTCGGCGACCCGTACAAGGACACCGCGGGCCCGGCCATCAACCCGATGATCAAGGTCATCAACATCGTGGCGCTCCTCGTGATCCCCTTCCTGATCAAGTAGAGCAGTCACCTGTGTGGGCGCGGGGGAGACCCCGCGTCGACGGCGCGGCGGGTGGCCCTTCGGCCGCCCGCCGCGCTTGCGTCGTCGGCCCGGGCGCCGGCGTGCCGGGATCGCCGGCGTGGCGTGCTTGTCCGGGGGTGCTCCCGGTGGTAGATTCGGAGCACAGAGGCCGGCTCGCCTACGGTGGGCCGGCCATCCCCTTGCCATGTGGACCATACGAAAGACCACCACGATCGTCAGCGGGGCACTAGGGGTGCTCCTGATAGCACGTGGGGTGTGGGGTGGAGTGTGGCCCGTGTCGGTCCAGGTCATCGCCGGAGTGCTCCTCGTCGCCTTCAGCGTGGTGCGCTGGCGCATGTTCTCGTGACGGCGCCGGAGACAGAAGCACGTGAATCACGTGGAGGTCGGAGCTAGCGGTCATGGCGCGGCGTAAGCACAGAGAAGGCGAGGATCTGCACCGCGTGCTCGGTGTGCCGGCGCTGTTCAGCACCGCGTACGGCAACGTGGGCTCGTCGATCTACTACGCCCTCGGCGTGGTGGCGGCCGCGGCCATGGGCGCCACGCCGCTCGTCTTCATCATCACCGGCGTGCTGTTCGTGACCACCGCCTGGACCTACGCGGAGGCGACGGCGGCGATGCCCGAGGCCGGGGGCGCCTCCAGCTTCGCGCGCCGGGCCTTCAACGAGCTCGTCAGCTTCGGCATCGGCTGGGGGCAGATGCTGGTCTACATCGCCACCATCGCCATCTCGGCCCTGTTCGTGCCCTTCTACCTCTCCAACTTCTGGCCCATCCTCAAGGAGTGGCCGTACAGCTCCATCGGGGGCATCGCCGCGGCCCTGCTCCTCGTCGTCATCAACGTCGTCGGCATCAAGGAGGCGGCGCGGCTCAACATCCTCCTCGCCATGCTGGATCTCGCGACCCAGGTGCTCATCATGGTGCTGGCGCTGGTCCTGCTGCTGCAGCCGCGCATCCTGATCGAGCAGATCAACTGGGGCGTGGCGCCCACGTGGCGCGAGTTCCTGTACGGCCTGGCGATCGGCACGGTGGCGTACACGGGCATCGAGACCGTGTCGAACATGGCCGAGGAGGCGTCCAACCCCGGACGCGACGTACCGCGCGCCATCAACTACGTCATCATCGTCGTGCTCATCGTCTACATCGGCATGCCGCTCGCCGGCCTCTCGGTGATGCGCGTGGGCGCCAACACCGTGCCGGTCGACACCGCGACGGGCCTCACCGTGCCCGTGGAGGTGGTCCCCGGGGAGCCCAGGGGGACGTGGGTGCTCGCCGACGACCCGGATGTGGTGGTGTACCCGCCGGTCGAGACGGAGGGCGACGTCACGGTGATCCCGGCGCAGGAGCCCAAGGGTGAGGTCGAGGTCGTCGACGGCGTCAGCGTGACGCGCCTGTACGGCACCCAGCTGGGCAGCAACTACGCGGAGGACCCGGTCCTGGGCATGGTGTTGTTCATGCCCGAGAACGTGGGCTGGCTCAAGGTGATCCTGGCGCCCTGGGTGGCGATCCTCGCCGCCACCATCCTGCTCATCGCGACGAACGCGGGGCTCATCGGCGTTTCGCGGCTGACGTACTCGCTCGGCCAGCACCGGCAGCTCCCGCCCGTGCTGGCCCGCATGCACGCCCGGCGCATGACGCCGTACATCTCGATCATCGTCTTCGGCGCCGTCGCGTGCCTGCTGATCCTGCCCGGAGAGATCGGGCTGCTCGCCGACCTGTACGTCTTCGGCTCGATGATCTCGTTCACGGCGGCGCACGTGTCGGTGATCGTCCTGCGCTACAGAGAGCCGAACCTCGAGCGACCCTGGCGGCCGCCGTTCAGCGTGCGCTTCCGCGGCGGCCTCCTGCCGCTCACGGCGGTCTTCGGAGGCCTCGGCACCTTCAGCGTGTGGCTCATCATCGTCGCCTTCCAGGGATACAGTCGCCTGATCGGCTTCGCCTGGCTGGCGGTCGGACTGGCGATGTACGTCGTCTACCGCCGGGCGCGCGGGTACTCGATCACGCGGAGCGTCGGCAAGACCAAGATGCCGACGACGATGCAGGAAGACATCGACTACGACCAGATCCTGGTGCCCATCGTCGGCTCCAGGGTCACCGACGAGATGATGGTGCTCGCCTGCCAGCTCGCGACCGAGAAGAAGTCGTCGATCGACGGTCTGTACGTCATCGAGGTGCCTCTCAACCTGCCGCTCGATGCCCGCCTGGTGGAGGAGCGCGCCCGCGCCGAGAGAGTCCTGGCCGCCGCGGCGCTCATCGCCAGGCAGTTCAAGGTGAAGTTCACGCCGACCATCGTGACGGCGCGCTCGGCCGGCAAGGCGATCGTGGAGGAGGCGGCGGTCCGCCGGTCGGAGGTCATCATCCTCGGGACCATGCGCAAGCGGCGCATCGCCGACCGTGTCTTCGGCCGGACCACCGACTACGTCGTCGACCACGCTCCGTGCGAGGTCCTTCTGAACATCGTCCCCAAGGGGTATCCCGTCGAGGGGTCCGGGGCAGCGGCCGCCGATGTCCCGCGCGGCCTGCCGGCGCCGGGCGGCGGTCCCGTCGGCGGCACGGACTCGGCCGGTGACTCATCGGCCCGCAAATGAGAGGTGAACCATGCATGTAGTGATCGCCGGCTGCGGGCGTGTCGGATCCGGTCTGGCTCGTGACCTGGTGAACCAGGGCTTCGACGTCGCGATCATCGACGAGAGCCCGGACGCCTTTCATCTTCTGGGTGACGACTTCCCCGGCGAGTTCGTCGTCGGCCGCGCCCTCGACTGGGATTCGTTGCGCCGTGCCGGCATCGAGAACGCCGTCGCCTTCGTCGCCTGCACCGACGGCGACAACACCAACATCGTCATCGCCCAGATCGCGCAGAAGCGGTACGGCATCGGCTGTGCGGTCGCCCGCGTCTACGACCCTCTGCGCGCCGAGCTCTTCGCGCAGGCCGGGATCCGCACCGTGTGCCCGACCCGTGACGTGCGCGTTGCCCTGTTCGACGCGGTGCGTGCCTGTCAACTCCCCATCGCGGAGGGCTGAGCGATGTTCGTGCTCATCGTCGGAGGCGGCAAGGTCGGGCTGAACACCGCTCGGCAGCTGCGCAAGCTGGGCCACGAGATCGTCCTGGTAGAGCAGCGCAAGATGCGGTACGACCGCATCGAGGCCGAGCTGGGAGAGGAGTCGCTCGTCTTCGGCGACGGCACCGAGATCTGGGTCCTCGAGAAGGCCGGTATCGGCCGCTGCGACATGATCGTCGCGGTCACGGGTGACGACGAGGACAACATCATCATCTCGCAGGTCGCGAAGCTCAAGTTCGGGGTGCCCAAGATCGTCGCCCGCGTGAACAACCCCTTCAACCAGCCGAGCTTCGACCTGCTGGGCGTCGAGTCGACGGTGTGCGCGACGACCGCCATGCTCAACCTGATCATGCACGAGTTGCCGGTGCACAAGTTCGTGCACCTGCTCTCGCTGCGCAAGCAGAACGTCGAGCTGGTCGAGCTCGAGGTCAGCGAGAACTCCCCGTTCGCGAACACATACGTGCAGGACATCGATCTGCCCGAGGGCGTGCTGCTCGCGGCCATCGTCCGCGCCGGCCACGCCCTCCTGGTCAGGGGCTCCACGGAGATCCTGCCCGGCGACTACGTCCTGTGCCTCCTGCAGCCCGGCAAGGAGAAGGATCTCATCAAGGTCTTTCTCCCCGACGAGGAGGCCGACAAGGTCCAGCTCGAGTCGGAGCTCGACACCTCGGAGGGCTGAAGCCGGCCCGGTTGACCGCCCGCAGGCTCGCGAGTAGCATGGCGAGGCTCTTGCGGACGACTCTTGTCCTCCGGTGGCGAGGTAGCTCAGTTGGTAGAGCACACGACTGAAAATCGTGGTGTCGTCAGTTCAATTCTGACCCTCGCCACCAGCTTCTTTCCGCGCGATCTTCCCGCCGCCTTGGCCTGCGCAGGTTCGCTGCCGCCCGGGGCGAAGCAGGGCCCGTGATCGCCGCTCAGGACACCATGCTCGCCGCCGCTCCGTGGCTCATCGCCTTGTGGGCCGACGGGGAGCGAGCCGGGGTCGTCGCGCTCAGTCCGGGAAGACGTCGTCCCCCACGAGCTCGCGCACGCGCAGCATGTCGAACACGCCGCGCACGGCCGGCGAGAGGTTGCGCGCCACGAGCGGAGTCCCCTGGCTCTTGAGGTCGAGACACAGGCGGACGAATATCCCCGTGCCCGAGGAGTCGATGAACTCCACGTTCGCGAAGTCGAGAGCCACCAGCTCAGCGCCTTTCGCGGCGTCGGTGACGGCCTCGCGCAGCGTGTCGGCGCAGTCGAGGTCCATCTCACCGGCGAGATAGACGGTGGGCGCCGGGCCCTGGGCGACGGATGTGCGCAGCATGTGATCTCCCGCTTCGGTTAGGTCGTGCGGTCCAATAGTAGCGTAGTTCCGGCCGGAGTCGTGCGCAGGCCGACGGCGTCGAGGTAGTCGAGGATGATCTTGTAGCCGTAGCCCATCGACGCCTGGCCGCCTTTGGAGGGCGGGTCGATCCAGTTCAGGAAGTTCAGGCCCGGGCCCGAGTCGGCCACCACGAAGCGGAGGCGGTCGTCGAGCCTGCGCAGCGTCATGGAGCCGTGACCGCCGCCGTGCAGCAGCATGTTCGTCACGGCCTCGGAGATGCAGAGTATCGTGCGCTGCCGGTTGATGTCGTCGAGGCCGGCCTGCTGCAGCTCCGCGTCCACGGCCTCCCGGGCCGTCTGGAGGTCGGCCGTTGCGTCGATCGTGAAGTGGAGCGCCGGCTCCCCCCGCTCCGACTCGACGCGGAGCTCGTCTTCGTCGAGGATGCGGAGCTTGCCGCAGGCGACCGCGGCGGCCATGTTGTTGAGGATCTCGACCAGGCTGCGGCGGTGATCGCCGTGGTGGCGCTGCCAGCCGTTGGTCTTGATGCTGAGGATGTCGCAACGGTCGCCCTGGGGGATGAAGCAGATCTCGTCGGCGACGAAGTCGTCACGCTGCGGCACGGCGTAGCACATGAAGGTACCCTGCGTCATCGCCTCCGTGGCGTGCGCGACGAGGTCTTCGTGCGGGAGGTCCGGCTCCATCTCGCCGATCACGGCCTCGACGCGCGCGGCGCCGGCTCTGTAGCGGTAGACCTGAAGAGAGGCCGGCATGCCGGCCGTCGTGTCGGGCATCTGCCGTGACCCCCGTCGTTCGGTGCTCAGCGGTCCCGCCGCCTCAAACGAAGCGCGCGAGCAGGAGCGTCGCGTCGTCTGTCGGCACGCTCTCGCCGCGGAAGGCGGCGACGTCGCTCCATACGTCTTCGAGTGTGTCACGAACGGGACGCGTCCGACACCGTTCGAGGGAGGCCTCGAGCCGCTCCGGTCCGTACAGCTCGCCGGCGGCGTTCCGCGCCTCGGTCAGTCCGTCGGTGTACAGGGCGACGGTGGCCCCCGCGCCGAGCGTGATCTCGTCCTCCGGGTAGGTGAGCCCCGTGCGCACGCCGAGGGCGGCGCCTTGGGACGGCACCTGCCGGACCCCGTCGGCGTCGGCGACCAGGGCGGGATTGTGCCCTCCGCCGGCGATCACGAGGCTATGGCCGGCGGGATCGTACGCCGCTACGGCCAGTGTGAGGAAGTACGGCAGGCGCTGGCCCTCGAGGTCACGCGTCAGCCCGTCGTTGACCTCGGCCATGACCTCTCCCGGGCGCTTGCCGGGGGCGATGGCGTCGTGGAGCAGCGAGCGCGCCATCGCCATGATGAGGGCCGCGGCGAGGCCCTTGCCCATGACGTCTCCACAGACGATCGCCAGGCGGCCGTCGCCGAACGGGATGTAGTCGTAGTAGTCGCCGCCCATCTCGCCGAGAAAGGCGATGCGCTGCTCGAGCTCGAGACCCTCGGGTCGCGGAGTCTCCGTGGGGAGGAGGTCGGTCTGGATGCGCCGCGCCCGCTCTATCTCGGCGGCGACCTTGAGCTGGGCGGCGCGCAGTTCGTCGTGCAGGTGTATCGAAGCCGCCAGTTCCTCGTGGAACGAGTCACGCTCCGCGTCGAAGGTCTGGCGCTCACGCGCCCGGCTGACGTAGATCTCGTAGGAGTAGTAGATGAGCACCACCGGGGGAATCGCGAGCATCAACCCGGGGATGCCGAGGAGTCGGAACAGCAGGACGCCGAGAAGTGCGAATGTGGTTCCCGCCAGGTAGCCGGGTAGAGCCCACTCGTAGTTCTTCTGCCAGACCCTGAGCACTCCATCGCCGGAACTGAGGGCGACGACGCCCGCCAGAACGACGGTGTTGGCGAGAAAGTCGACGGCCGTCGCCAGAAACGAAGGCACCACGATCTCGAGAAAGCCGGCGTCTGCCGGCACGATGGCCATGAAGATGACGCCGGCAAGGAAGGTCGAGACCGTGTAGTTGCCGATATCGAAGGCGATCTTCCGGGGATCCCTGGTGACGCTGATCGCCGTGGCACCCGAGACGATCGCCACCACCATCGCCGGCCATAGTCCCAACGCGGCAAGGGCGGCCAGGACGGGTACGAAGGACATGCCGACATGTCCGACTCCCGGCAGGCGGATCTCGCGCACGTCCGCGATCAGGGCGAGCAAGGAGAAAGCCAGCAGCGCCCACGAGAGCGAAACCCCCTCGCTCGCCGTGACCCAGATGAAGCTGGCCGTCGCCGCCACCGTGACGAGCAGCACGTAGAGCGAAACGGCCGGGCGTTGCCGCCCGGCCGTTTCGCCCGCATTGTCCGCGTCGTGCGATGCAGTCACTGCCCTTGGATCAGGATGCTCCACTTGAACTTGGTCCAATCGTAGACGCTCCACTTGAACTTGGTCGCATCGTAGGTGCTCCACTTGAACTTGGTCGCATCGTAGGTGCTCCACTTGAACTTGGTCCAGACGATCGTGCTCCACTTGAACTTGGTGGACTCGAAGTCAGACCACTTGAACTTCGACCACTTGAACTTGGTGGACTCGAAGTCAGACCACTTGAACTTCGACCACTTGAAC
>CAYTRM010000055.1:7218-10712 GCA_964440225.1 uncultured Thermoleophilia bacterium
TTCGACCACTTGAACTTCGTCCAGCCGTACTTCGTCCACACCGTTCTATCCCACGCAGCGTAGACATCCTCCGTGAGGACCGTTGTGCCGTCTCCAAGGTCTTCGGAAAGAGCATACCCATCGGACCGCGATGTGTCCGCCAGCGCCTCGTCGACATCGATCAGTCCGGCGCCCTGCTGGTGCACGCTCGCGCCGGGCAGGGGATCGGCCGTGGTCATGAGGCGCACCTTGATGTCGTCCGGGGTGAGGCTGGGGTCGGCGCCGAGCATCAGCGCTGCAGCGCCGGCCGTGACGGGCGCCGACGTGCTGGTGCCGGAAAGCATCAGGTAGCTGGGCTCGGTCTCGGCGGGCGCAGTCGGAGCATAGGTCGCCACCGGAATCAGGTTCTGGGGGAAAACGACGTCGATGTAGGAGCCGGGTACCCGCATCGAGATGAGCCGGTTGCCCGGCGCCACGACGTCGGGCTTGGCGAACTCGTCGAAGAGCGTCGGACCGACCGAGCTGTAGTAGGTGACGGCGTCGTCGTCGAGTGTCGCCGTCTGGCGGGTATCGGTGGCGCCGACCGTCAGGACGTAGGGGCTGTTGCCCGGAGACAGGATCCCGCCGGGGCCGAACTCACCCTCGTTGCCGGCGGCGCAGACGACCGTCACGCCGTGCTTCCAGGCGAACTCCACGGCACGCGCGATCGGGTCGAACTGGACCGGAGCGACCGGGTTGGTGCCGAGCGAGAGGTTGATCACGCGGATGCCGTACTGATCCTTGTGGCCGACCGCCCAGAGGATGCCCGCCATCACGCCGGAGGCGCGGCCGCTGCCGGTGCTGTCCAAGACCTTGATTCCGACTATGTGGGCCGCCGGGGCGACGCCGCGGAACTGCATCTCCGCGTAGCCGCCGTCATCGAGCGGAAGCGAGGCGGTGCCGTCGCCGGCGATGAGGCCGGCCACGAAGGTCCCGTGTCCGGCGTCGTCGTACGGCTGCTTCTTCTTGTTGACGAAGTCCTTCCAGCCGACGATGCGGCTGTCGCCGAGATCGGACGTCGTCGCGACGCCGCTGTCGATGACCGCGACGCCCACGCCGCTGCCGTCCGGGCCGCCGTCGGCCGGTGAGGCGACTGCGTCGAGGCCGATCGCGAGATTGGTGATGTCGAGCGAGCTGGCGTAGTCGAAGCCGAACACCGGGTTGTCGGCGACGATCATGAGGACAGAGTCGTCGAGCGAGAGTGCGTCTATCTCGTCCGGCAGCAGATAGGCGGCGACGGCGTCAAAGGCCGGGATCTCCGTGGTCTCGACGCCGTCCGGCACGGCGGCATCCACGGCCGCCGTCTCGTCCGGTTCGGTGTACACGACGACGGGAACGGCTTGATCACCGCCCGTGGCCTCGAGCACCGTCGCGACGCTCTGGTCGATCTTGTCGTCGTCGCTCTGGGCCTTGGCCAGTGCCGTGCCGGGCAAGGCCAAAAGGCAGAGCAGCGCAACGGCGAGAACGAAGTACCGTGGTCTCATCTTCATCGCCTCCACACCAGTGTGCTCCTTGGGCCTGCCGACTTGCTCAAGGCCGGCGGACATTGCTGGGCGGCGCGCCGGTCGGGAGGAGGACGCTGGCCTTGCGCGAGATGCTGAAGGCGAGATCCGCGACTGCGGAGATCGGATTCGGCAACCGAGCTATCTTGATCATCCAAGACCTCTGGCTTTGCGTCCCTGCCTCGCGACAGGTTTGCCTTTGTCGTTCAAGGTGGGTATCGGCAGCCGGTGTGAGAATAGTGAGGCTTCCATAGGCGAATTGGCACAGCAAGTGTCGCCAGTCTGGCGACGGACGAGCGTGCCGGGAGGCTTCTCCGGGCGCCTGAAGTGCGGCCGCCCGCGCCGGTGTGGAGCGCGATCCGGCGCGGGCGGCCAGCCAGCCAGCCTGGCAGCTGGAGGCGGTGGGCGTCACGATCCTGAAGGGGGCGCGGTTCCGGGCGTTCGCTCTCCGGTCTCCCGGAGCCGCCACGGCCGCCGCCCGTCACCCTCTCTCGCGTGACGACGTGGTCGTTCTCGCCTTTACAACGAGTGGAGGGGTGCGAACCTTTCGCGGCGCTCGCACAACACCGTCCGGGGAGCCGGCTCGCGCGAGTGATACAGTAGTTGCAAGAACGTCCGGAGACCGTCGGGGGAGAGCCGATGCGTCAGGGCGCCGGCCGCCGGGCCGTCGCCGTCCGCTCGCTTCCTCGGCGTGTGCCGGCGCGACAGGCGCGTGCGCGCCGCGGTGTGCACGTCCACCCGAGAGAAGGGGGGAGATGGATGAGCCGTACGGACGGCCTCTACACGACCGTGCAGAGGCAGGTGATCAACCAGATGCTCAAGCTGGCGGCGAGCGACGACAAGGCAAAGATCGTCAAAGCCTTCCAGCTGGCGGAGAAGATCACCCCGGACCAGTACAAGGGCTCAGTGCGTTTCGTCACCGAGAAGGTCCAGGACGACCACCCGGCGCTGCTCATCGCCAAGCACGTGACCTCGAAGCTCAGCCCGCGTTGCCGCGACAGCTTCATCGAATGCCTTATTGTGAATACATTGCTTCGCGGCGCCGCTAAACGCAGAGAGCTCGTGGACTCGACTGGCATGTACGCTCCGACGACGATCCTCATGAGCCCGACCATGCGCTGCAACCTCTCGTGCACAGGATGCTATGCGGCGGAATACTCCCCCGACCAGGATCTGGACCGCGCTCTGCTCCAGAAGATCGTGGACGAAGGCAACGAGATGGGCGTGTACCTGTTCACCATGCTCGGCGGCGAGCCGTTCATCTACGATGAGCTGCTCGACTTCGCGCGCGAGAACCAGGACAGCTACTTCCAGGTGTTCACCAACGGCACGCTTCTCGACGACGACGTCGTCCATGAGCTGGCGAAGACCGGCAACATCGCGCCGATGCTCAGCGTGGAGGGCTCGCGCGAGCTGACCGACCAGCGGAGGGGACGCGGGGTGTACGACCAGGTGTCGGACGCCATGGACCGCCTCGGAGACGCCGGAGTCCTCTTCGGGTACTCCAGCACCGTGATGCAGACCAACTGGCGCGACATCGTCGCCGACGAGTTCATCGACAACCTCATCGCCAAGGGCGCGCTCCTCGGCTGGAACTTCCTCTACATGCCCATCGGCCGGGAGCCCGACCTGAGCCTGATGCCGACGCCGGAAGAGCGCAACGAGTTCCGGCTGGCCATCCATCGCATCCGCGACACCAAGCCCATCTTCCCGATGGATTTCTGGGGCGACGCGCCCTGGGTCGGCGGGTGCATCGCCGGCAGGCACTACATGCACATCAACAGCGACGGCTGGGTGGAGCCGTGCATCTTCACGCACTTCGCCACCGACAACGTCCGCGACGTGAGCCTGCTCGAGGCGTTCAACTCGCCGTACTTCCGCGAGATCCGCAGTCGCCAGCCGTACTCGCACAACCTGCTGATGCCCTGCATGTGGATCGACAATCCATGCCAGTCGCGCGAGATCATGGCGGCG
>CAYTRM010000056.1:0-10652 GCA_964440225.1 uncultured Thermoleophilia bacterium
ACGACCCACCCGCGCGCGCGCAGCCCGCCGGCCAGCCGGTCGCGCTCGGCGATGAGCAGCGCGACCGAACGGCGGTGGTGCTCGAGGTCGGCCAGCGCCGCGAGCCCGGCGGCCTGGGCGCAGGCGTTGACGCTCCAGGGAGGGGCTGCGGCGCGCAGCGCCGCGGCCCCTGCGGGAGCGGCCACGGCATAGCCCAGGCGCAGGCCGGCGAGGCCCCAGTACTTGGTCATCGAGTGGAGCACGAGCAGATTGCCGCCGGCCAGCGACGCCCGCTCCCACTGCGGCGTCGCCAGCAGGTCGCAGTAGGCCTCGTCGAGGACGAACAGCGTGCCCGGGTGGTCGGCGGCGAGGGCGGCCGTAAGCGCCGCCGGCAGAGCCGACCCGGTCGGGTTGTTCGGGGAGCACAGCCAGCACAGACGCGGGCGCAGGCGGACGAGAGCGGCGCGAAGGGCGGCTTCGTCGCACGCGAAACCGGCGCCGGGACCAGCGTGCGCCAGACGCACGCGTTCGAGCCGGACTCCCGTCAGCGCCGTGGCGACCTCGCACTCGCCGAAGACGGGCGCCAGGGCGAGCGCCGCGTCGCCGGGGCGAAGCGCGAGCTGCGCGATCAGCCGAATCAGCTCCGTGCTGCCGTTGCCGCAGACGACCTGCGCCGGGTCGACCTCGTGACGCGCCGCCAGGGCCGCCGTCAGGTCCGCCGCGCGGGGGTCCGGATAGGCGTCGACGACGGCGCCGGCCACGGCGGCGGCCACACCCGGCGCCGCGCCGAGCGGCGACTGGTTGGAGCTGAAGTCGATGATGGCGGCGGGGTCGACGCCTTCGGCGCGCAGCGCCGACGGGTCGACCGCCCCGTGCACCGACGCGCTGACGGGCGGGAAGAAGACGGGATCCGGCCGGCGACCGTCGGTCATCCCCAGAACCCCCAGTTGAGCGCCGCGGCAAGGCCGGCCGTGGCGACGATCGTGACGCCGCCTGCCGCCCACACGAGCGCGGCGGCGTCGCCGATCACGGCGGCCGTGAGCGGCCTGTCTGCGGTCCCCAGCGCGTATGCCCCAGGCTTGCGGAGCTGCACGCCGAGGGCTCCGGCCATGGTGCCGATGACCAGTGTCTTGTTGGGTCCGTACTCGGGCAGGTGCTGCGTGCGAAACGCCCACCAGGCCCGCCGCGCCGTTCCCCTGAGCAGCGACACCGCGACGAGGAGCAGCGCCGTGAGCCGCGTCGGGACCCAGTTGGCGACGTCGTCGGTGCGCGCCGCCGCCTTGCCCACGAACTCCCGCTCGTCGCGGTAGCCGAGCATCGCATCCATGGTATTGACGGCGCGGTAGGCGAGCGCCCCCGGAAGACCGAACAGCGCGTAGTACAGGAGCGGAGAGACGACGCTGTCGGTGAGATTCTCAGCCAGAGATTCCACGGCGGCGGAGACGATCAGCGGCGGCTCCAGATCGGGCGAGCGGCTGACCAGCGCCGCGAGGCCGGCGCGGGCCGCGCCCGGGTCGCTCACGAGCGAGCGCTGGACGTCGCGGCCCGCGCGCACCAGCCCGCGCAGCGAGAACGTCGTCTTCAGCGCGTACGCGCCGACGGGCAGCGCCAGCCACCACGGCAGCCGGCCGAGCGCAAGCGTGAGGAGGAGGCCGGCGGCGAAGGCCGTCCCCGCCGTCACGACGACGATGAGCACACCGTACGCGAACTCGGCGCGCGGCCGGCCGTGCGGGCGGCGCCCCGAGAGGGCGCCGATCAGCCGGCCCATCCAGACGACCGGGTGCAGGGCGTTCGGGGGCTCGCCGAGCAGCACGTCGATCACCCCGGCGAGCAGCACCGTGGCGAGGGCGAGCCGCCAGTCATGCGGGACGAAGACCATGCCGGGGACCCGCGCCGCGCTCAGCCGTCGGCGGCGGGGACGTAGGTGTCCGCCTCGAGCCCGTCAAGGTGAGCCGTCGCGTTGACGAAGCGGATGGTCACGCACCCGCCGGCGAACTCGAGCAGCGAGACGCCGCCGTGGGTGGTGGACAGGGTCCACCACTTCTGCGGCGGCACGCCCAGGTAGTGGTTCAGGATCGCGCGGATCGGCCCGTCGTGAGCGACGATGCAGGCGCTGCCCTCGTGCTCGGGCGTGACGAGCCCGGTCGCGACCACGCTGGGATCGACCGTGCCGGATGGGCACGCCTCAGCGCTCGCCGCGGCGGCTCCGGCGGCGGCGGCGGAGCCGGGAGAAGCGCAGGCGGGCGCGCCGGCGTCGGCGCTCGCGACCGCGTTGGCGCAGAGCGCGCCGCTGTCGTCCATCCCGTACTCCGCCAGGATGTCGCAGACCGCGGCGTGAACGCGGGTCTCCAGGTGGGCCAGCGACTCGCCGTTGGGAAGCGCGGTGCCGTACGGATCGGCGGCAAAGGCGGCTGTGAGCTCCGCGTCGGCCTCGAAGTCCTGCCACGGGCGGCCCTCGTAGTCGCCGAGGTGGATCTCGCGCAGGCGCGCATCGGGAACGAGAGAGGCGACCGCTTCGCCGCCGGGCCACGACGCGACGATGCGCTCGGCGGTCGCCCGGGCCCGGGGCAGGTCGCTGTGGTACACGTGCATGGGGCCGCAAGGAGCGAGGTGGGCCGCGGCCGCACGCGCCTGCCGCTCGCCGAGCGGGGTCAGCACGTGGTCGCTCTGGCCCATCAGCGTGCCGCCGATGTTGCCGGTCGACTGGCCGTGACGGACGAGGTAGAGCTTCATGCGCGCTCCTCGGGATGCGATGCGGGAGGGACGGTCGTCATCGTGCGGCCAGCCCGGCGAGCGCGCAGCCCACGACAAGAGCCGCCGCCTCCGCGAGCTCGATGCCCATGCCGTACACGTCGCCGGTGAGGCCGCCGAGCCGCCTGGCCACGGCGGCCTGGACGCCGAGCGCGGCCGCCATGGAAAGGGCCGCGATCACGAGACCCGCGTACCAGCCGCCCGCCCCATCGACGGCGAGGCCGGCGACTATCGCGACGGCCACGCCGGCCCCGAGGAGCCCGCCGGCGAGCTGCACGGGCCCGAGCGACCGCTCGCGCGTGAACGCCTCGCCGGTGCCGGCGGCGCGGGCGTAGGGCCACGCGTAGACGTCCACCGCCGGCAGCGCCCGCGCCGCGCACCAGCCGGCGAGCAGGGGGGCGGCGGCATCGGCGCGCGTGAGCGCGCCCAGCGCCGCGACCTTGAGGATCAGGATGAGCACCGCCGCGACCACACCCATGGCGCCGGCGTTGCTGTCCTTCATGATCTCGAGCGCCCGCTCCCGCGGCGCGCCGCTGAGGATGCCGTCGGCGGTGTCCATGAGGCCGTCCATGTGCAGCCCGCGAGTGACGGCCTCGAGCAGGATCACCACGAGCGCCGCGGCGACCAGCCCCGGCAGAAGCTCGAGCAGGCCCGCGTACACGCCCCACGCGGCGGCGCCGAGCGCGAGGCCTACCAGCGGGTACCAGCCCATGCTGCGCCACAGGTCGGCGGGACTGACCTCGCCCTCGACCTTGAGCGGGACGCCGGTCAGGAACGTGATCGCGAGTGTGAGCTGTCGCAGCATCGGTCGTCCGCCCCGCCGCCGCTACCGCGCCAGCTCGGCGTCGGCCTCGTTCGGGTCGCCGGCGACGCCGGCGCTCTCGAAGGTGGCCATCTCGCTCAAGATGCGGGCCGAGGCCTCGATGATGCTCATGGAGAGGGCCGCCCCGGTGCCTTCGCCGAGCCGCATCTGCAGGTCGAAGAGCGGTGTCAGGCCGAGCTCGTCGAGCACCACCTGGTGCCCGATCTCGATGCTCACGTGGCTCGGCAGCACGTAGTCGACGCACTCGTGACAGAGACGCACGGCGGCGAGCGCCGCGGCGGCGCTGATGAAGCCGTCCATGACCACCGGGACCCGGTGCGCCGCGCCGCCGAGGAACACGCCCGTCATGGCGGCGATCTCGAGGCCGCCGACCTTGGCGAGCACGTCGATCGGGTCGGAGGCGTCCGGCCGGTTCACGCCGAGCGCCTTCTCGATCACGGCGACCTTCGCCGGCAGCGCTTCTCTCGTGATGCCGGTGCCGCGGCCGGTGACCCTGGCCACCGGCTCGCCGGTGAGCGCCGCGATCACCGCGGAGGCGGCGGTCGTGTTGCCGATGCCCATCTCGCCGGTGGCGATGATGTCGAGGCCCTTCGCCAGCTCCTCCTCGACCAGCTCGATGCCGACCTCGATGGCGCGGACAGCCTCCTCGCGCGTCATCGCCGGACCCTGCGCCATGTTGGCGGTCCCCATGCGGATCTTCTTCTGGCGCACGCCCTCGGCCGCGCTCAGGTCGGCGTTGACGCCCACGTCGGTGACGAGCACGCGCGCGCCGATGTGACGGCCGATGACGTTGATGCCGGCGCCGCCGGCGGCGAAGTTGAAGACCATGCCCGGCGTGACCTCGGCCGGGAAGGCGCTGACGCCCTCGGCGGTCACGCCGTGGTCGGCGGCCATGACGGCGACGGCCTTGCTCGCGATGACGGGGAGCGGCCGGCCCTGGATGCCGGCGAGCTGGATGGAGAGCGTCTCCAGCCGGCCGAGCGCCTTCGGCGGCTTGGTGAGCCGCGCCTGCCGCGCCTCGGCGGCGCGCATCGCGTCGGCGTCGAGCGGACGGACGTGGCGGATGGTGTGGTCGAGCAGGTCGGTCACTGGAGCTCCTTCAGCGGTGACGATGAATCGTCGGAGGATGAGGCAGGCGAGGCGCCGGCGGCCGAAGGCGAACCGGCGGCCAGCGCCTTGACGTCGAGGGCGAAGCCGGAGACGAGGAAGAAGACGCGATCGGCGTCGCGGGCGAGGCGCTGGTTGGCCCAGCCGAGCTGGTCGCGGTAGAGGCGGGCGAGCGGATACTCCGGCACGACGCCGAGACCGACCTCGTTGGTCACGGCCACGAGCGTGACCCCGGTCTCGGCGACGGCGGCGACCAGGTCGTCGACGGCCGCCGTGACGCGCCCGGCGGCGGCGCGCTCCTCTTCCGCCGGGAGCAGGTCCTTGTCGTAGTTGTAGCCGCCGGCCGGCGGCTCGCTGCCGCCGAAGGCGCCGCCGCTGAAGAGCAGGTTGGTCACCCACAGGGTGACGCAGTCGAGAAGCACGATGGGAGGGGCGCCGTAGGGGCCGGCGGAGCCGGCCGTCCCGGCGCCCTGCGCCCCCGAGCCGGCGGCGGCTGCGCGCACGGCCGCCGGCGCCTCGAGCGGGCACTCCACCGTGGTCCAGCCGGCGGGCCGCGCGGCGCGATGCGCCGCGACCCGGGCCGCCATCTCGGGATCGTGCGTCTCGGAGGTGGCCAGATACGTCACCCGGCCACCACGCGGCTCGGCCAGCTGCGCCGCGAGCCGCTCCGCGTGCGTGCTCTTGCCGCTGCGCGCGCCGCCGGTGACGAGGATGAGTGAGCCCTGAACGGACCGGTCGTGAGCTGTATCCACCGCTGCCCTCCCTCGAGGCGTTGTCGCAGTGACCTCTCAGCCGTGGTGTCCTGGCTCGCGCTTCGTCCTACCGGCCGCGCCTTCCCACCCAGAGGGCAGTGGCTCTGTTGCGGCTTTCGTCGGCGCCTACAGTTGCGGGGCAGCGCCGGTCTTGCACCGGCTTCCCAGCAGCTGAGAGATACCCGGCAAGGCTACAGCCGCGGCGCCTCTCCGGTCAATCCGCCGCGCGGCGCCGCGGGGCGGGATGGCCGTCGGCGACATGTCGCGCCCCGCTCAACCGGCGCACGACCTCGACCATCTCGGCCGGTGACAGCACCGGCAAGCCGAGGCCGCGGTAGCCGGGGAAGTGCGCACTCGTGCCAAGGACCCGACGCCGGGCTCTTCCGGCGAGCCCGACCTCGCCGGGTCGATCGAAAGCCCAGGGCGGCGCAGGACGTCGTCGTACCCGGCGACGATCCGCGCGTCCACGCACCAACCGACGACTCCGGCCGGTTCGAGCTGGTCGGCGGTCAGCGCACGCGGAGCTTGCCGACGAGCATCCGGCTCTGGGCGTTGCCGGCTCGATCCGTGGCGCGCGCCTTGACGGAGTACACGCCCCGCGGCAGGTCGCAGAGGATCGTGACGGTATGCGCCCCGGATCCCGTGTCGCACCAGCCCAGCCGACGGCTCTTGAAGAGGTGGCCGTGGCCGTCGGAGACGCGAAGCGTCACCTTGGCGCGGCTGCTTGCGGCGTCCTTCACGAACCAGGTCAGCGTCACTCGCGAGCCGCGCCGCGCCGTGGCGGACTTCACCCGCGTCACCGGACCGACCACGTCGCCGCGGGTGACGCCCCAGGTGGCGCCCGCGTCGGTCGTCACGAGGATCTCCTCGCCGTCACCGACGACCCACGCGGTCTGCGCGTCGAGGACGTGAACGGCGGCGAGATCGAAGTGGACGTCACCGGCGTCCTGTGGTGTCCAGGTCGAGCCGCCGTCGGTGGTGTGGAGGATCAGCGACTCCTGGGCGGCGCTGCCGTCGCCGACCGCCCAGCCGATGCTCGCGTCGAGCATGTCGACGTCGCTCAGACGCAGGTCCGCGGCTCCGCCGCCCCACTGCGTCTCCCACGTCGCTCCGCCGTCGGCGCTGTGCAGCAGCACGCCGTCGCCGCTGACGCGCTCGCCGCCGAGGAGAGGGCCGGCCGAAGGGTCGCCGCCGGCGACCCAGACGTCGTCCCCCACCGCGCCGACCGCGTACAGAAACGCGCCCGGCACCACCGTCTGCGCCGCCCAGGTGGCGCCGCCGTCGGTGGTGCGCCGCACGCTTCCGCTCATCGCGACCTGCTCGTTGGCCAGCACCCAACCCTCCGAAGCGCTGGTGAACTCGAGGCCGAGCAGGTCGCCAGGCGGAGCCGTGGCGATCCTCTTCCACGTCCTTCCCCGGTCGTTCGTTCGCAGCAACGTGCCGCCGGTGCCGGCGGCGAGACCGCGCTCCGCGCTCACCGAGTCGATATCGAGCAGGTACTCGACCGTCGGTGAGTTGATGTAGCGCCACTCAGCGCCAGCGGAGCCGCTCCGTGCGATCAGGCTTCCGCTCCAGCCCTCGCTGCCGGCCACCCACAGAGAGCCTCCGGGCGCCCGCGTGATCGCGTTGACGGCGTAGGCGCCGCCGTCGGACGGCCGCGTCGTCTTCCAGCTTCGGCCGCCGTCGGTGGTGCGCAGCACGACGCCCTCCGCCGCGACGTTGTCGTAGCCGGTCGCCCATCCGCGCCGGGCGTCGGCGAAGAGGACGTCCGTCAGACCGTAGGTCGCCCTTTGCAGCTTCGGGTCGGGCAGCCGCGCATCCGCCTGCCCGCTCGCGTTGTAGTCGCGCAGCAGCCGATACCAATCCACACCCCCGGCGTCCACGCCGGAGCCGAACAGCGACTGCGACCGGTAGGCGCGACGGTAGTCCGACCAATCGTCACCGGTGCCGGCCCACACGGTCGCCCCCTCGTACCAGCGCGCGTAGGACCCGCTCGTCACCCCGAGCACGATGGTGTCGCGCAAAAGGCCACGGACGGCCGACGCGGAGGCGAGCAGCCCGGGATCGTCGTCGAGCCGGTGCCGGGCGACGAGTTGGCCGGCGAGCATCCCAAGGTCGACCTGCCACGAGTCCCAGGCATGGATGCTCGTACCGAGCGCGTCGCGCAGCGCGACGCCGTACTTGGCGCGGTCCGAGGCGAGGCCGGCCCGCAGACGGCCGACGAAGTCGGCGAGCTGCGGGCCGGCCTCCTGCACCGCCCGCAGGTCAAGCGCCGAGAGGCTCAGCCAGTCGAAGCAGCGGAGAGACCCGTAGTACGTGTCCCAGCCGCGCAGCATGTCGGCGGTCACCTGCTCCGGAGTGCGAGACGGGTCGCCGGCAAGCGGAGCGAACATGGTGTCGTACGGGTAGCCGTCCTGGTCGATGGTCTCTTCGGAGCCGACGAAGTAGTCGACCAGCGGATCCCCGGGCGCCGCCGGATCGCTCACCGAGGCAACGTCCCACGCCACGTCCAAGGCGCCCATGTCGCAGGCGTCGAAGGCGAGGATGTCGATCGGCACGCCGGCGCCCTTGAGCGCCGCCCGCAGCTCGGGCATCGAGATCCTCTGGCCGGAGCTGTGGTCGTGGGAGAAGTAGTGCCAGGCGTAGCCATGGTCCCAGCCGATCACCACCAGGCGGTCGGAGGGGAACCGCGCGTGCACCTGCTCGAGGAACCAGCGAAACGTCTTGCCGGATCCGAAGTCGCGCTCGGCCGGGAAGTGCCTGACCGTCGTGACCCGCGTCCCGCTCACCTTGTACAGGAACGAACCGTTCCCCTTCTCCCGGTCGACCATGGCGACGACGTTCACGGCGTCGGAGGGCGGTATGCGCTTGAGCGCGGGCAGCGTGAAGCGCGGCCAGGTGTAGTCGAGATCGTTGTCGGCGTTGACGTAGAGAGCGACCGTCCACGTCTCGCCGCCGGGCGCCGGGTCGGACGGGGCGGCGCGAGCTGCGGCGGCCGCCACGGCGGAGGCGGAGCAGCTGGCGAGGACGATGAGGACGAGGACGAGAAGAGCAGACCGAAGCTTCATGTGACCCCCTGCCCGGTGATGCCGGACGGCCATGTTGCGCCACGACGCCATGGCGCCCTCGTCCCCCCGCAGCGTCGTCCTAGCGCTATCGTCGGTCTTGACAGCCCTCCGGTCAAGCGTCGAGGAACGCCCTGGCGTCACCACGGCGGCGGGGCGCCGCGAAGACGCCGCCCCGCGGCGGCGGGCGCCCGTCCCGAGGATCGCCTTCGCGGTCAGGCCGTCAGGCCGGCCTCGTCAAGCAAAGCCGAGAGGCGGGCCTCGCCCGCGCTGCGCTGCTCGACCCCGCCGGCCTGGGCGGCCACCCACTCTTCGAGCTTGCGGACGGCCGCTCCCGCGTCGACCAGCTCGCGCGCCTGCGCGAGCCCCTCGTCCAGGTCGGCGGCCTCGCCGGCGACGTAGAGCACCGCGGCAGCGTTGAGACACGCCGCGTCCGCGCACGCCTCCGGCCCGGAGCCGCCGAGCACGCGGAGGAAGCGGACGGCCTCGGCGCGCAGGTCCCCGAGCGGCGCGATCTCTCCGTGCGCCGCACGGCGGATGCCGAAGTCCTCCGGCTCCAGCGTGTACGCGTCGCGGCGACCGTCGGCGCGGAGCTCGCTCACGAGGCTCGCGCCGAGCACCGAGAGCTCGTCCATGCCCGCCTCGCGGCGGTCGTCGTAGCCGTGCACGACCAGGGCGTGCTCGTAGCCGATCTCCATCATCACGTCGCCGACCGGCCCGACCAGCCCGTCGGCGTACACGCCGCGCACGCCGTGCGTGGGGCGGACCGGGTTGGCCAGCGACGCGGCGATGTTGAGCGTCGAGCCGAAGCGGATCTGGCTGAGGATGCGCCCGAGCCCGCCGGGGTGGACGGCGGGGCTCATGCCGTTGTAGATGCCGATGCCGGCCACCCCGATGCTGTGCTCGACGGCGGCCGGCGCGCAGTCGACATCGACGCCGACCGCCTCGAGGATGTCGACGGCGCCGCACGTGGAGGTCAGGGCGCGCGCGCCGTGCCGCGCGATCCGGGCGCCGCCGGCGGCGGCGATGATCGCCGCCGCCGAGCTGACGTTGAAGGTCTTGAGCGCGTCCATCCCGGTGCCGGAGTTCTCGACCAGCGGCCGGGCGGGAGCGCCGGCCGCCTCGACGGAGGCGATCGCCACCGGCACGGTGTCGAACTCGACGATGGCCTGCCAGGCGCCGGCTATCTCCTCCGGCGTCTCACCCTTGGCGACGAGCGCGGCCAGCAGCGCCCCCTGCTGCAGCTCGGGCTGCTCGCCCAGGAGCACCTGGCGAAACAGGTCGTAGGTGCGTTCGCGGGTGAGATCCTCACCGGCGATGAGGCGCTGGACGTTGGCGCCGAAGGCGCGCAGAGCGGTGTCGTCGGGAGTCATGATCTTCCTCTCGAAGCAGGTCGACGATTCAGGATGATGAGATCGGGGTGACGGAGCGCGGGGTAGAGCCGTGCTCCGGATACAGGTGGACTTTCATTCCGGTACGCCGGGCGACGATATCGAGGCCGCGGTCGAGCTCCGCCAACGGCAGCCGGTGACTGATCAGGTCGTCGACACGCAGGCGACCGCCGCCGAGCAGATCGAGGGCGTCCACCCCGTGGCGGAAGCTGCACCCGTAGGCGCCGACGATGGTGTGCTCGTGGTAGTGGATGCGGTTGAGACCGACGTGCAGGCCGCGGTCGGCGTCGGGAAGCAAGCCCGAGAAGACGACGAGCCGGCCGCGCGGGGCGAGAGCCTCGAAGGCGGCGGCGTACGCCTCGGGGGCGCCGACGGCGACGATGGCCACGTCCAGCAGGTCCGGCGGCGCCACGTGCGCGCTCACGCGAGCCGGCGTTCCCGCCGCCGCCGCGAGCCGGCGGCGGCGGCCCTCGTCCGGATCCACCACGACCACCCCGGCGCCGCGCAGGGCGCCGGCCCGGCTCAGGAGCGTGCCGGCCGGGCCGGCTCCCCACACGCCCAGCGCGTCGCCCTCGGCGACGCCGCCGAGCTCCAGAGCGTTGAGACAGCAGCTGAGCGGCTCGGCGAAGACGGCCTCCTCATCACTCAGCCCTTCGGGGACGGGGATCAGGCTCTGCAGCGGTGCGACGACGTACTCGGCGAAGCCGCCGTCGCGATGAAAGCCCATGATGCGCATCCGCCGGCAGAGGTTCTCGGCGCCGCGCCGGCAGCTCGGGCACTCGCC
>CAYTRM010000057.1:0-10569 GCA_964440225.1 uncultured Thermoleophilia bacterium
GGCGAGGACGGCACGACTCAGCCGGCCACCCGATAGCGGCGGAGGGCAGTGCGCGAACCACATCACATCCTGATCCTCGTTGAGAATCTCTCGGTGCCGTTCGACCGCCGGGTGTGGCACGAGTGCACCACTCTGGTCTCGGCCGGCTACCGGGTCTCGGTGATCTGTCCTCAGGGCAAGCGACACGACACCGAGGCGTACGAGGAGCGCGGGGGGGTCCGGATCCACCGCTATCCTCCGCCCCCGTCCGCCCGGTCCTTGCGCGGCTACGCGCGCGAGTACCCGTACATGCTCTGGTGGACCTCCAGGCTGGCCCGGCGAATCTGGCGCGACACCGGGTTCGACGTCATCCACGCCTGCAATCCGCCGGACCTGTTCTTTCTCATCGGCCGCCTTTACCGTCCGCACGGCGTCTCGTTCGTGTACGACCAACACGACGCCAATCCCGAGATTCTGCTGGCAAAGAGGGGCGGTGTCGCCTCGGACGGGCTTCCGGAGCGGGTCGTCAGATGGGCGGAGCGGTCCACGTACTCGCTGGCGGACGTCGTCATCGCGCCGAACGACTCGTACAAGCGGCTGGCGGTGACCCGCGGTCACAAGGATCCCGTGGACGTGTACGTCGTGCGCAGCGCGCCTCGCTGGGAGGAGTTCTCTCCGGTGCGCTACGGGGAGTTCGATCGCCTCGACCATGAGTATCTGGTCGGCTATCTGGGGGTGATGGGCAAACAGGACGGTGTCGACCTTCTGGTGCGGGCCGTAGGCAGGCTGGTCCGGGAGGGCTACGACATCCTGCTGTATCTGGCCGGCGACGGCGAGTCCAAGGGCGAGATCGAAGCGCTTGTGCGCGAGCTGGATATCGTGGACCACGTGCTCATGCCCGGCTTCCAGACCCATCAGGAGTTCACACCGGCGCTCATGAACGCGGACGTCTGCGTTGCGCCGGATCCGCCGAGCCCATTCAACGACATCTCGACGATGAACAAGATCATCGAGTACATGGCCCTGGGGCGCGCCTGCGTCGCGTTCGGGTTGCCCGAGAATCGCGCGACCGGTGGTGACACCGTTGCCTACGCGCACGGAGGGGACTGGACGTCACTGGCGCGGACCGTCGCCCGCCTGCTCGACGACGCTGAGGCCCGGCGGCGTCTGGGCGAGCGGGCCCGGGAGCGGTTCGAGCGTGTGCTCGCCTGGGAGTTCCAGACGCCCCACCTCCTCGTCGCATACGAGCGGCTCTGGCAGAAGGCGGCCGGCTCGTGAGCACCGGGCCCGCGCCGGGCGGGGGACCGGACCGGCGCGGCGGTGGCGTGTTCGTCTCGTGGGCGCCGTTCTCGCGCCGCACGGAGACCCTGGCGCAGGCGTTCGACCTCGATCTCACCTTCCTGAAGACGCCGTGGCCCAAGCGCCCGTGGACGACTCCGGTCAAGTATCCCTGGCAGGCCGTGCGCACGGTGCGCGAGCTGGATGCCCGCGATCCGGGGGAGCTCTGGGTCATGGATCCTCCTTCACTGCTCGTGGCGATCGCCGGCGGCTGGGCCGGGCGCCACCGCGCCCCACTGGTCGTGGACATGCACACGGTGGCCTTCTTCGCGCGCGAGTGGCGGTACCTCCGGCCGCTGGAGGCGCCGGCGTTGCGCGCCGCCGCGGCCGTCGTCGTCACCAACGAGGGCCTGGCCCGTGAGGTGCGCGGCTGGGGCGCTCGCGCGTTCGTGCTGCCCGACCCGCTGCCTGCTGTGCCGGCCGGCGTCGGCGGCCTCGCCGACCCCGTCGACCCCGGCCTCGTCACGGTCGTTGCGACGTACTCGAAGGACGAACCACTGGAGCTCCTCCCGGCCGTCGCCGAGAGCCTGCCGCAGCTGCGGTTCGCCGTGACCGGCGCGCCGCGCGGCGACCTCGGGCGCTGGCCGGCCAATCTGACCCCGACGGGCTTCCTCAGCGACCGGGAGTACTGGAGGCAGCTGGCCCGGTCGGCGGTCGTCGTCGTTCTGACCACGCGGCCGGCGACCCTCCTCTCCGGTGGCTACGAGGCCGTCGCGCTCGGGCGGCCGCTGGTCACCTCCGACCACGCAGTGCTGAGAGACTACTTCGGGCAGGCTGCCCTGTACGCGCCGGCCGACTCACGGCAGCTGAGCGCGGCGGTGGGCGAGGCTGTCGCTCGCGGGTCTGAGCTCGCCGAGGGCATCGTCGCTCTCCGCGCCGTGCGCGAGGCCGGCTGGGATCGCGCCGCGGCGCGGCTGCGGGCCGTCCTGGGGAGGGCGGGATGAGCGGCGTCGTCGCGATCCTGTCGTCCGATCTCTCTCGCTCGTCGGTCGGCGCGAGCGGTCTCGAGCGGCTCGACCACGTCGACGGCTACGTGCGAGAGTCGGCCGAGAGCGGCGCGATCTGGCTCGGCGTCTGCGGGGACCGGCGCGCGGTGAGCATCGCCGTTGAAGGGGCCGACCCCGGAGCCGGCGGCGCCATGGATCAGCCGGAGTCCGCCGCGGCGACGGCCCTCGCCGCCTTCTCCGGTCACCTGCTCAATCGCGTGCGGCTGACTCGCGAGCTGGGTCTCGACGGGTCTGCGGAGCCGGCCACCGTGGCTCTTGCGGGCTATCGCCGCTGGGGCAGCCGCCTGTTCGACCGGCTCGAAGGGGCCTTCGGGGTGATCGTCCACGACGCTCGCGCCGGGGTCACGCTCGCCGGCAGCGACCCGTGCTGCGTGGCGCCGCTCTTTGCCACGACGCTGGGTGACGACATCTGCATCTCGAGCGAAGCCAAAGCGTTCATGGCTCACCCCCGCTTTCGCGCTTCGCTGGACCGGCGGTCGCTGGGCGAGCTCATCAGCTTCGGGCAGACGCTCGGAGGCAGCCCGCTGTTCGAGGGCGTCGAGGGGCTGCCCCACGGAGGCCACTTCGAGGTCGCGGGCGGGTCTCTCGCGGTGGTGCGGCATTGGGACGTCAGGGGCATGGAGGCGTCCTCGCTGCGAGGCGCCGCGTATCTCGACAGCCTGGAGCAGGTCGTCCGCGAACTGTCGGCCGAAGCTTACGCGGAGCCCGGCGTCCTCCTCCCGCTCACCGGCGGGCTCGACTCGCGTCTCTTCGCCGCCGCCGCTCCCGCCGGCAGGGGCGTGAGGGCGCTCACCTTCGGGGCGCCGGCCGACCACGACTGCGCCCTCGCGGCTCGTGTGGCCGCGGCCCGCGGCATCCCGCACGCGGTGCTGCCTCTCGACCCGGCGTACGTGGACAGGTTCGCTGCCGAGACGGTCTGGCTCGTGGAGGGCCGCCTCAACCCGGTCGGCAACATCACCGGCAGCCTGATGGACGGCCTGCGGCCGGCGACCGCCTTCGTCAGCGGCGCCGGGGCCGCGGCCGGCCGCCACTTCGGCCGCTCCAAGATGCTGGTCCCGGACTGGGCGTGGGACCACGCGAGCGACGGCGAGTTCGAGCGATACTTCGCGACGCGAGTCAAGCAGTACGGGCTCCCCTCGGACCGCATCGCGGACCTCGTCGTCGGCGGTCCGGAGTTGCGGGCGTCCGCGGAGCGGCGCCGACTGGGGATCCTTGCGTCGACGCGGGGTCGGCCCGCGGTGGACCGGCAGGACCTTTACGTGGTGCAGGAGCGCGAGCGCTTCGGCCAGACCGGTCTGGCGATCGCCGACCTCTGGGTGCAGGCTCGGGCTCCTCTCCTGACGCGCCGCTGGATAGAGGCCATGCTCTCGGGTGTGCCGTCGGAGCGGATCGACGATGTCGCGCGGCTGCGACTCCTCACGCGTCTCGACCGGCGGGTCGCCGCCGTGCCGTGGTCTCTGACGCATCTGTCCCTGCCCGCCAGCGCAAGGGTTCTTCTTGCTCTCAGGCTTGCCGGCCGGCTGACGCATCGCCGTCTCGAGCCGCAAGCGACGGCCGGCGGAGCGGCGTCGACGAAGGGCCGGACCGGCGCCGCGCTCGGCGCGCTGCAGCACCGCCTGTATCGCCACGGGGACAGCAGAGACGAGTGGCTGCGCGGTCCCTCACGGACGGTCGTCGAAGACATCCTGCTCTCACCGCGCCTCGCCGACCACGGCGTCTTCCACCCCTCCGCCGTGCGTGCTCTCGTGGCCGAGCACATGGCCGGCGGCGCGCTGGCGTCGGCGCTCGGCATCGTCCTGCAGGTCGAGCTGTGGCAGCGGTTCTTCGAGGACGGCGACCCGCCGCCTCCGGTGCGGCGCGCATGATGCGCATCGTCATGTTCGGGCACAACGACTGGTGGGTGTGGACCCGTCAGGGCTTCTGCACGCGCAACGCCGCCCTGGCGCGCGAGCTCGCCGGGAGAGAGGCCGTGTCCGAGCTCCTCGTCGTCGACTCGCCACGCTGGGGAGCGCGCACCCACCGGCCGGTCGAAGCCCGGTCGGACGAGGTCACGACCGTCGGGCCGGGGATTGTGGCGGTCCGGTACTCGTACCCGCTGCCGCTGCCGTCGACCTGGCCTGCGGGGCGGCGCCTCAACGAGAGTCTCTCCGCGCCGCGCCTTGGGAAGCGCCTCGCCGCCGCCGCCGGGGGCGGACCGGTCGTCCTCTGGGTCGCCGACCCGAGACTCGTGGCAGCAGCTCTGCGTGTGCCGCACGATGTGTTCGTCTTCGACGCCATCGACGACTGGCGCCAGCATCCCTGGGCCGGGCCCGAGGTGGTTCGCCGCGGCTACGAACTCGCCGGCCGGCACGCCGACGTTGTGTTCGCCGTCCATCCCCGGCTGCTGGAGATCATCCAGCCGCGCGGTCACGGCGAAGTCCTCTTCAATGCGGTGGACGCGCAGCTGTGGTCGGAGGCCCGGCCGGCCGCCGACGTAGCCGCGGGGTCGCGACCGCTGGTCGGCTACGCGGGCATGATCCAGCGGCGCGTCGACGCGCATCTGCTGAGCGGTACGGCTCGCCTGGTGCCTGAGGCGCGGTTCATGCTGGTGGGCAGGGTCTCCCCGTCCTACCGGGACGAGGCCGGAGGCCTGGGGCCGAACGTGTGGCTGACGGGGCCGAAGCCGCACGCTGAGGTGCCGGGACTCGTCGCCGCGTGTGACGTGTGCATCGTGCCGCACACGCGGGATGCCCTGACGGCGACGATGGACCCGCTCAAGCTGTATGAGTACGTCGCCGCCGGCAAGCCCGTCGTGAGCACCGTCTCATCGCCTAATCCGGCCCTGGCTTCCGAGGTGACGCTCGCCGAGGGAGCGGAGGCCTTCGCCGCAGCCATCCTCGCGGAGTCGGAGTGTGACGACGCCTCGCGTCGCCTGCGGCGCCGCGGGGCGCTCGCCGGCGAGACCTGGCCGCGACGAGCCGACCGCGCCTTGCAGGTGATCGGCTCGGCGCTCGACGGGCACGGGAGCCTGCCGTGAGCGTCTGGGCAGTCGTGGCCCACTTCGGCGACCCCGCCATCACCGCTCGAGCCGTCGTCGCGTTGCTGGATGGCGCCGTCGCACCGGACGTCGTGCTGGTCATCGACAATCAAGGCGACCTGGCGGCGCTCGAGGGAGTCGACCTGACCGCGACCGCACGCGGCGCGTCTCCGGTGGTTCAATTCGTGCGGCCGGCGCACAATGTCGGCTTCGCCGGGGCGTGTGCTGAGGGGTCTCGTCGCGCGCTCGCTGCCGGAGCCGAGTGGGTCTGGCTCTTCAACAACGACGCCGTGGCGGACCCCGGCTGTCTGTCGGAGCTCCTCGCAGCCGCCGCGGCCTTTCCGCGCGCCGGGCTTCTGAGCCCGGTGATCTCGCTGCGTGGCGGCGCCGGGTTCTGGTATGCCGGCGGGGAGGTCGCCCCCGGCACGCTGCAGGTGACTCATCACGCCGAACCCCGGAAGACAGCGCCTCACGGCACCGGCTTCATCACCGGCTGCGCGTGGCTGGCTCGGTCGGCCTTCATCGCCGATTGCGGCCCGCCCGACGCCAGCCTCTTCCTCTACTTCGAAGACGTCGACTGGACGTTGCGGGCGCGCGCCGCCGGATGGGACACTCTGCTGGTGCCGGCGGCCCTCGTGACTCACGACGTTGAGTACGTCGACGGCCGCAGGGTGTTCTCGTCGATCGCAGTCTACTATATGTCTCGCAACCGACTTCTCGTGGCTCGTCGGTGGGGGTCGCTTCCGGCGGCGTTCGTGGGCGCGGTCTCTTGGGGCGCCCGCCAGGTGCTCAAGTGTCGCTCGCGTGCGGCCGCCGCGTCCGTGATGACGGCCGTGCTCGCCGGTCTGCGCGACGGGCTGGTGGGCAGGCGCGGCCCGATTCCCCTGTCGCTGGCGAGGAGGCTCGGATGAACCGGGTCGTCGTATCGGCCTGCGACGATCTCTGGATGTGGATCGCGGCGGCCGTCATTCGAACCCTCCGGGCAGGCCTTCCGGCGTTGGATTCGGAAGCACCGGCTGTGGCTTGCCGAATCGCGAGGCCGAAGTGTCTCAGCCAGGCCGCTGTGGCCGACTCGTTGGCCGTCGCGTGCGCCGACCATCAGGGCGCGGTGCCAGCGTGTGTGGATACCGGGATAGCCTCGTGAACGTGCCCATGCTGGCGGTCGCCGCGGGCCTCGCGCACGGTGTGGCCGGACGCCGTGGTCCGGCGCCGCCGGCGCTCCTGAGGAGGCTTCGGTGATCGCCCGTCTCGCCCACCGTCGCGACGACGTGCTCTTCTGGGGCTTCGTCGCCGCCGTCGAGCTCGTCGTCGTCCTCGCCGCCTTTCGCTCGCCGGGGCTCGCCGCCGCCCTCGCCGCCGCGGTCGGGATCCTGGCGCTTCTCTCGCTCGTGATCGGCTCTCGTCGCGGGACGCTCCTGATCGCCGGCGTCCTCGTCGCCGTGACGATCGTGCTGCCGGGCGACCTCGCTCTGCAGTATCGGCTCCCGATCGGCGGCGGCGGCATCTTCATCGTCGACTTTCTGCTCGCACTGCTGCTCGTCAGCCTCTCGCTCTACGTCCTCGCGGAGCGCGACAGGCCGCGCATGATCGAGTCGCCCGTGCGTCTGCCCATCGGCCTCTTGCTCGGCTGGGTCCTCATCGCGGCGCTGATAGGCGTGATGAGCGGGAACGATGTGAAGCTGATCCTGCAGGACGCCCGTTCCCTGGCGTATTACGTCCTCTTCTTCGTCGTCGTGGTCCTGGCGACGGACCGCCGCACCGTTCTCGTCTTCATGCGACTGCTCGCCGTGTGCGTGCCCATCGTGTTCGCGCTCGGCGTCGTCTTCGCCGCTCTCGGTCAGGGCATGGCGCTCGACTACGTCGAGCCGGGCGTCAGCCGGTTCCCCGCGCCCGACGACGTCTTCCTGATGAGTTCGGTCGTGACGCTGACGTTCATCGCGGTCTGGCCATCCGGCCGCCCCCGGCCTCGGTGGCTCTGGCTTCTTCTCTTCGTCTCGCTCCTCGGACTCGTCCTCTCTCTCGTGCGCGGCAACTGGGTGGCCTTCGCCGTATCGGTCGTGTATCTGCTTCTCGTGCTGCGTGTGCGCGAACGGGTGCGTCTGGTCGCGCTCTCCATCCTCCTCGCCGCCGTGTTCGCGGCCGGGCTGGCCGTGGCCCAGCCGGCGGTCTTTCGCTCGGTGATCTCCCGCGCCCTTGCGGTGACGGCGGTCGAGGACAGGAACGTGCAGTGGAGGCTCATCGAGAACCGGGCCGTGGGTGAGCAGATCGCGCAGCGCCCCTGGCTCGGTAACGGCCTCGGCAAGGAGTACCTGTTCGACTGGTCGCGCTACGGCGTCGCTCCCTATCGCAAGACGTACATCCACAACGACTACTACTGGTTCGTCCACCGATTGGGCGTCGTCGGGTTCGGGCTGTTCATCTGGGTCGCGTTCGCCTACCTCGTGCCCTGGATGAAGGCGCGCGCGACGCTCCCCCGGGACGATCCGTGGCTGCTCGGCCTCGTCTACGGCGGGCGAGCCATGTTCGTCGCGCTTCTCACCGTCTCGGTCACATCACCGCGGCTCAGCGCCAAGTTGTCTGTGACGGTGCTCGCGGTGGTGATGGGGTTGTCGGAGGCGGCGCTGGTGCTGCTCCGCGAGCGCGCGAGGGCCGAACTCGAAGGGACGCGCGAAGAGCCTAGCGCAGAGGCCAGTGAGTGATGGTGACCGGCCCGAGGAACTGCGGCTCGTAGTAGGAGTCTCGCGGCCCGTCGTCCAGGACGGCGCGGAGCCGCTCGCCGCCGAGCACCCGGTAGCCGAGGGTGAAGCGTGGGAGGCACACGGCCACATCGACGACGTCGTCGGGGTTGGGTGAGCGTTCCGCGTCCGGCGCGAAGAACCTCGCCAGGTACGTCCACGTGGCGTCGATGGCCGGCCGGAACTCTGCGGTGAGCGGCGTGCCGAGATTGTCCGACACCTGGCAGAGGAGGGTCGCCAGTCTCGCGCTGTACGTCATGTAGTCCACCGTGCCGCCTCGCTCCGGCCGGTACATGCGCAGGATGGCGACTTCCGGCGCCGGGGTGGTTCCCCGGCCGTCTCCGTCGTTGTCGGGCCGCAGCGCGTGGTCCACGGCCCGGTCCGCGCGCAGGGGGTTCTCCGCCGCGTCGAGCACCCAGGCGATGGTGGCGTCATCGCCGGTCTGCGATGCGAGAGCGAGGAGGGCGAGGTCGAGGGCCATCGCGAACGTGCCGCCGATCACCCGGTCCTCATACCGGTAGGTGAGGTCGTCCGTCCACTCGTAGGGACGGCGCAGGGGAGTGCCGATGGACGGATCGGCGGCGAGACGCTCGGCCGCTCCCCGAAGGGCCGCGGTGAACCTGCCGAAGTAGTCAGACACCGCTTCGGCCTCGGCGCTCGTGTAGAAGCCGCTCGCCCTCGTCAGGTCGTACGCGTAGGCGAACGAGAACGCCCCCCAGCTCTGCAGCTGCCCCGTGTCGGGGCTGTCGAAGTCCTGCAGCGTCGTCGGCGTGGCTTCACGGCTCCACACCACGATGATGTCGTGTGCTGCGCGTGCGTACTCGAGATCGCCGCTCAGGGCGTAAGCGATGGCCAGATTGCGGGCGGCGCGGCTGTCCCCGTCGAGCTTGAGGAAGGCGTCGTGTATCTCAAGGCCGCCGGTGAAGGGACCCGGTTCCACATCTGGCGTGCGGTCCAGCTCGGGGCCGGCGCGACGTTCGAGGAAGTCGGCCCACGCAGAACTCCAAGGCTCCTCGGAGGCGGCGATCCGCTCGCGGATCGCCGCGATGACATCCTCGGTGAGGACGACTCGCGGGGCCCACGTCGCGACCTCGGCGGTCGCGGCGGCGGGGGATGCGGGGGAGGTCGTGACGGCATCGCGACCGCAGGCGCCCAAGAGCGCCGCCGCGGCCATGCTCGCGAGCATCGCCGTGGCGGCGCGAATCGTTCTTCTGCGGCTGCGGCGCGACGGCATGCGCCCAGTGTACTCCGCCGTCACGCGCCGCGACTCGCGGCGGCCCGTGTCAGGGCTGCGTCAGCGTCGTCGGCCCCAGGTACTGGGACTCGTAGAAGCGCGTCCTCGAGTACTGTCCGCCGTTCACGTCGTCCAGGTACTGCTGCTCACCGAAGATGTGAGACGCGGACTGGATGCGCGACAGGTAGAGATCCCAGTGCATGAGGTCGTTCGGCGCGGGAGAGGCCAGATAGCCCGGGCCGGCGAAGCGCGAGAGGTAGGCCCACGAGGCCCGCAGTTCGGAGCGCATGGTGGTCGTGGCCCGCCCGATGTTCTCCGTCATCTGGTACAGCATGGAGGCGAGCCGGGCGTTGTAGCTCATGTAGTCGAGGCAGCCGCCGCGGCTGGCGTTGTCGTAGTACCCGAGCACCTTCACGAGCACCTGCGGCGCCGAGCCGGAGACCTGGCCGTCGCCGTCGTTGTCCGGATTCGTCGCGCAGTGGAGGATCGAGGGCACGTTCAGCGTGTAGCTCGAGTTGAAGAGCGTCGAGATGCTCGCCGAGTCCTCGCTCACGATCGCGGCGGCGAGCCAGGCGGCGGCCGGCGCGGCCGCCGTGTCGCGGCCGGTGTAGAAGTCCGTCTGGTCGTAAGTCAGGGTGGATCCCGGCCACGAGTAGGTCCCGCGGCCGGTGTGGGTGAACCAGTAGTCCTTGGCGTAGTTGTCCTGGTAGCCCTTCATCACGGTCGCCCACGTGCGGAACCAGGCCTTGATCACGGTCGTGTCGCTGCTCGAGTAGGCGCCGGAGTCCTTCGTGAGGTCGTAGGCGAAGGCGAAGCTGAAGGCGCCGTACGACTGATGGTAGCCGCCCTGCAAGTCACGCGTGAAGGAGTAAGGCGCGGGGTTGTTGGCCTGCGCCCAGGCGACGACGAAGGCGCGCGCCTTCGTCGCATACGTCGCCGATCCGGTGCTCACGTATGCCACGGCAAGATTGCGCGCGTGCCGGGAGTCGGTATCCAGCTTCGTGTAGCTGAATGCCGTGGTGGGGCCGACGTCGACGTTGGGCGTGGCCGAGAGAGCCGAGGCGACCTTGCCGTCGCGGAAGTAGGTCCACGCTCCGGCGTACGGCTGCTCGCCGGCCGCGATCTTCTGCCTCAGCAGGCTGACGTCCGCGGTGTCCATGATCAGACCCCCCGACGGCGCGGGTGTGGCCGTGGCCGTCGGCGTGGGCGTCGGAGTCGGAGTCGGCGTGGCCGTGGGAGTTGGCGTCGGAGTCGGCGTGG
>CAYTRM010000058.1:0-10453 GCA_964440225.1 uncultured Thermoleophilia bacterium
GCGACGGCGGCTTCCAGATGACCATGCAGGAGCTGGCGACCGCGGTGAGCTACAACGTGCCGGTCGTGGTCTGCATCCTCAACAACGGCTACCTCGGAATGGTCCGCCAGTGGCAGGACCTCTTCTGGAACAAGCGATTCTCGTTCACCTGCATCGAGGCGCAGCCGGACTTCAAGCTGCTTGCGGAGGCCTTCGGCGCCGTGGGCATGCTGGTCACCGAGAGGGACGAGATCGAGCCGGCACTGCGCGAGGCGATCGGCTGCGGCCGCCCGGCGGTGATCGACTTCCGGACCTCCGCCGCGGAGAACGTGTTCCCGATGGTCCCGGCCGGCCAGGAGATCACCGAGATGATCGGCGGTACGTCGCGTAAGAGGAGCAAGCCGTGAAGCACACGCTCTCCATCCTCGTCGAGAACAAGCCCGGCGTGCTCACGCGGGTCGCCGGGCTCTTCGCCCGCCGTGGCTTCAACATCGAGAGCCTCGCGGTGGGCCTGAGCGAAGACCCCAAGCTGAGCCGCATCACCATCGTCATCGACGGCGACGAGCACCCGGTGGACCAGGTCACGAAGCAACTGCACAAGCTCATCAACGTGCTCAAGATCCGCGACCTCGACCCGGGCAACGCCGTCTCGGCCGAGCTGCTGCTGGTGCGCGTCGCCGGCGAGGGCGACAAGCGTGACGAGGTGCTGCAGATCGCCGAGATCTTCAAAGCCAAGATCGTCGACGTCGACCGGCGGACGCTCACGCTGCGAGTGGTGGGCGCCAACGACAAGCTCGAGGCGCTGCTCGAGCTGCTGCAGCCGCTCGGCGTGCTCGAGGTGGTGCGTACGGGGACGGTCGCGATGGGGCGGGGGCGCGGCTGAGGCTGCGCCCGGCCGCCCCGCGCGATCGCGCCCGCCTGCGCGTGACGGCGAGAGCGCGGCATGAGCTCTGAGCTCGCCGCCGCGCTCTCGCTGGGCGCGCAGGCCTTCGTCGTGGGGCTCTCCGGGGCGATGTCCCCGGGCTCGTACCTCACGGTCACGATCGCCCGGACGATGCAGAAGGGGCCGCTGTCCGCGGCGCTCATGCTCGTCGGGCACGCGCTGCTCGAGGTCGCCCTGCTCGTCGGCTTCGCCTTCGGGCTGCAGCACTTTCTGCAGTTGTCGACGGTGACCCTGGCGCTCGCCGTCGCCGGCGGCGTCGTCCTGCTGTGGATGGGCGGCGGGCTGCTGACCGGCGCCGCCCGCGGCACCCTCTCGGTCGATCTCGAGAGCGCCGAGCACGCCGGCATGTCCGGCCACCCGCTCGGCGCCGTCGCCCACGGGGCGATCGTCTCGCTCTCGAATCCCTACTGGACGCTGTGGTGGGCGACCATCGGCGTCAAGCTCGCCGTCGACGGCCTGGCCATCGGGCCCGTCGGCGTGCTCGCCTTCTTCGTCGGTCACCAGCTCGCCGACGTCTCGTGGTACGGCTTCGTGATCACGGTCGTGCACCGCGGCAAGGGGCTGCTGACACCGCGCACGTACAGCATCGTCATGGGCGTGCTGGGCGCCGCGCTGCTGTACATGGGGCTGCGGTTCCTGGGCGAGGCGCTCGGCCTCCACCTGCCGTGGCTGCCGTTCTAGCGGAGGACGGCTCCGGGCGCGCTCCGGGCTCCGCTCAGCCGGTGCGCCCCTCGTGCTGCGCCTTGCGCGAGCGCACGAGGGCGTTGGCCTGCGGGGGCAGCTCCGCGTGCTCGGCGATCAGCGGGCACTTCACCCTGAAGAGGAAGAAGATGTCGGCGTCCGCGTCGCTCAAGGTCTCGTAGTTACCCTGCCCCTTGGCGATGACCAGGTCAGCCTCGGCGAAGACGCTGCGGAAGCGCGGCGAGCAGTCGGTGAGCACCGTTCCGGGGGCGTCGGAGCCGTTGTCGACGACCGGCGCCAGCGCGTCGAGGCCGGCGAGGAGGGCGTCGGGCATGGTCGCGTCGTTGAGCACCGGGGCGCCGCGCACGGCGATGGTCAGCCGCTCCACGGGGAGCAACTCGACGAGCAGCCTGTCGACCACGATCTCGCCGCAGTTGTCCGTCAGGAAGAGGATGCGCCCGGCTGCGGCGACGGCCTCGCGAAAGGCGCTCAGGCTCCCGCGCAGGGGTTCGTGAAGGCCGCGCTCGAGGGCGCGGACGACCGCGTCGCCGGGCTCGTCGCCGTCCGCGCCGCCGTGGAGGCCGCCCTCCATGGCCGCGGCGTTCATGCCGGCGTCGAGGACGTTGGCGGCGATGGCGAGGCGCACCGCGGCCCCCAGGGGGTCGTCCGAGTCCCGCACGAGCGCGCGCAGGCGCGGCAGCGCCGCGAGCGCCGCGGCGTTGGAGCGGGCTTTGAGCGCGCCGTAGGGGTCGTCGTGGCCGGCGAGCCCGCGGACCAGGCGGTGGATGCGCTGCCCGATCTCCGGGGGCGACCGGTCGTAGTCCAGGTCCGACGCGAGAGCGGCGAGCGCCTCCCGCATGATCCGGCGCTGGGTGGCCTCGTCGTCGGCGGCGAAACGGGCGGCCTCGAGGGCCTGCCGGGCGAAGCAGGGGACGCAGTCCAGGGTGGTACGCATCGTGAACGCAGACCGCCTTCTGTCGTCGGGTGAGCCGTGCGCTCTCATGCTACCTCGTCACGGCCACGGGCGAGGCCGCGCCGTCGTGCTTTGCGCGCGACGGGGATAGACTCTCGAGCATGACCACATCCTCGTCCCAGAGCCCCGCGCCGGCCGTCGCGGCCCCCGGCCACGAGGCCGTGAGCCGCGCCGTCTCGCGCGTGGCGTTCTGGGGCGTCGTGGTCAGCGTCGGCCTGCTCGCCCTGACCGTCGCCGTCGCCGTCGCGTCCCGGAGTCTCACGCTCGTGGCCGCGGCCGTCGACTGCGCCGTCGACGTCGTCACGGCCCTCGTCCTCTGGGCCGGTCTCAAACTCGCCGACCGCACGTCGTCCAGGTTCCCCTTCGGCCTGTACAAGGTCGAGAACGTCCTCCAGGTCGTGATCGCCCTCCTGCTCTTCGTCGCCGCGTACGAGGTCGCCGTCCAGGCGCTCACCGCCGGCGCACGCGAGGCCGACATCGGCCCGTGGGTGATCGCCGGGGTGGTCGTCTCCATCGTGGCGACGTGGCTCTACGGCTGGTGGGCGACGACCGTGGGCAGGCGGGTGTCGTCGCCGGCCCTGGTGGCGGACGGCAAGCACCGCCAGACCGACGTGCTCTCGACATCGCTGGCGCTGGTCGCCGTGGTCTCCACCGCCCTCGGCTTCAACGTCGACCGCTACGCCGCCATCGTCATCGTGGTGTTCGCCGTGTACTCGGGCTGGCGCCTCCTGGTCGCCGGGATGAAGGTGCTCCTCGACGCGTCGGTCGACGCCACGGTGAAGGCGCAGATCGAGCGCGTCCTCGCGACCGAGGCGCTGGTCGTCCAGGTCGACGGGCTGGCCGTCCGCAGCGCCGGCCGCTACCTCTTCCTCGAGGCCACGCTGCAGGTGCGGACTGACGACCTGGCCCGCGCCCACGCGGCGAGCGAGCGCCTCGAGCAGCGGGTCCGCGCCGAGGTCCCGGCGATCGAGCGGGTGAGCTTCCACGTCGAGCCCCGCCGGCGCGACGTCTGGCATGTGGCGGCGCCGCTCGCGGCGCCGTCCGGCGAGATCAGCAGCGAGTTCGGCGAGGCGCCGTACTTCGGCTTTGCCGAGGTGCGTGACGCCGACGGCGGGATCCTGCGGCAGGAGATCGTCGAGAACCCGCTGCTCAGCCTCGAGAAGCAGCGGGGCATCCTGGTGGCGGAGTGGCTCGTGGGGCGCGGCGTCGACGTCCTGCTCACGACGCGTCCCGTCAACAAGGGGCCGAGCTACGTGCTGCGCGAGGCCGGGGTGGACGCGCGGCTCGCGCAGCACGCGAGCCTGAGCGACGAGCTCGCCGAGTGGCGCCCCGCCGTATCCTGACGCGCCGCTTCGCGGGGCCGGTTTTCCGGGTCGGCATAGTGGGCATATGCCCGTAACCTCATTGCCGCAAAGGAGTCAGATGCAATCCCGTCTACGCTACTTGCCGATCTCCGTTTTCTCCCTCATTCTCGGTCTCTCGGGCTACGCCATCGCCACGCAGCGCGTGTTCGGGCATCTGGGCTGGGGAGACGGGTTCCCCACGGCCCTGGTCTACGCCACGAGCGCCTTCTACGCTCTCCTGCTCATCCTGTACGGCGCCAAGGTGCTCCGGTACAGGGAAGCCATGCTCGCCGAGTTCCACCACCCGGTCATGGTCAACTTCTTTCCGACGGTGACGATCTCCCTGCTCCTGCTGAGCATCGCCTTCCTGGAGATCAGCGGACCCGTCTCGCTGGCGCTCTGGATCGTCGGCGCGGCGCTGAACCTCATCCTCACGATCATGGTCCTCTCGACCTGGGTGCGGCACTCGCGCTTCGAGATCGACCACTTCAGCCCGGCGTGGTTCATCCCGGTCGTCGGGAACCTCATCGTCCCGGTCGCCGGGGTGGTGCACGCGCCGGCCGACGTGTCGTGGTTCTTCTTCGCCATGGGCCTCGTCTTCGCGATCGCCCTTCTCGTCATCTTCTTGCACCGCATCATCTTCCACCAGCCGCTTCACGACCGGCACCTGCCGACCCTGTTCATCATCATCGCTCCGCCGGCGGTCGCGGCCATCTCCTACGTCAAGCTCACCGGGTCGTTCGACTCCTTCGCCCGCATCCTGTACTTCATCGCCGTGTTCTTCGCGATCTTCCTCGTCGCCCACATCCGCATGTTCGGCCGGCTGCACTTCTACCTCTCCTGGTGGGCGTACACGTTCCCGCTGGCGGCCCTCACGATCGCCACGTTCCTGGTCGGCAAGGAGACGGCCACGCCGTTCTACCAGGACGCCGCCACGGTGCTCTGGGCGGTCGTCTCGATCCTGGTCGCCGGCCTGGTCGTGCGCACGCTGGTCGCCGTCGGCCGCAACGAGATCTGCCGGGCGGAGCCGGGAGCGGCGAAGGAGGTCACCGACGCGGACGGCGACGCCTTCGAGCCCGAGACGGGGGTCGGCCGGGCGTAGGCGCTCACGGTGCGGGGAGCGCCTCTCCGGGGGAGACTCACGGTGAGGCTGCCGGGCCGGCGCAGGCCCGCCCGGCAGTCGGCAGCCGAGTACCTCGAGCGGAAGGGGCGTGGGACGATGCTCGACACGACCGCCATCGACGAGTGGCTGGCGCTCTACCGCGCGGCGTGGTCGACCGACGACCGCGACGACGTCGCCCGTCTGTTCAAGGACGACATCCGCTACTACACGGCTCCCCATGGCGACCCGCTTCGCGGCGTCGCTCCGATCGTGGAGTATTGGCTCGGGGAGAAGGAGTCGGGGATCCCGTGGGAGTTCGAGTACGAGGTGCTGGCGAGGGAGGGCGACCTCTGGGTCGTCCGCGCCGTCACGCGCTACCCCGAGGGTACCCGGGACGCGAACGGCCACGAGGTGTTCTCGAACCTGTGGCTGGTGACGCTGGAGGATGACGGGCGCGCGAGCGAGTTCATCGAGTACTACATGCTCGCAGAGTGACCGCGACCGATACCGACGCCCGGCGGCCGCCGGGGAGGTTTGCGTCGGCTCGGGCCGGTGATAGTCGATGAAAGGCGGTCTACTCAGGGAGGGCGCATGTACTCACTCGCCGACGACTTCCGTGCAGGGCTCTTCACGGCACACGAGCCGCCCTGCCTCTCGATGTATCTGCCGACGCACCGGCACGCGCCGGAGAACCGCCAGGACCCCATCCGCTTTCGCAACCTCGTGAAGCAGCTGGATGCTTCGCTGCGCCGCGCGTACCCCGGCAGTGAGGTCAAGGCGCTGCTGCGGCCGTTTGAAGAGCTGGCCGGCGACCGCCCGTTCTGGGAGCACACGCTCGACGGCCTGGCGGTGCTGGCGGCCGACGGCCTGTTTCGCGTCTACCTGCTCCGGCGCTCCGTCCCGGAGCTGGCGGTCGCCGCCGCGAGCTTCCACGTGAAGCCTCTGTTGCGCGAGTTGCAGCCCGTCGGCGGGTATCAGATCCTCGGGCTGAACCGGCGGGAGGTCGAGTTCTTCGAGGGCGACCGCGACGTACTGCACGAGGTCGAACCGGCCAAGGGGGTGCCGCGCACGATCGCCGACGCCCTTGGTTCGGAGACGGCGGAACCGCATCTCACCGTGGCCTCGTACGGCGGCGCCGGTGGTGCCTCGGCCATGCGCCACGGGCACGGCGACAGGAAGCAGGCCGTGGACACGGACACGGAGCGCTTCTTCCGCGCCGTCGACCAGGCTGTGCTGGAGCATCACTCGCAGCCGTCGGGACTGCCGCTCATCCTGGCGGCCTTGCCGGAGCACCATGACGTCTTCCGCCGCGTGAGCCGGAACCCGTTCCTTCTCCCGGACGGTATCCCGATGCACCCCGACGACCTGGCTCTCGATACTCTTCGCGAGCGCGCCTGGCAGGCGGCGGAGGCGCGGTACGTCGCGCGTCTGGCCGCCCTCGCCGGGGAGTTTCGCGAAGCCGCGAGCAAGGGCCTCGGCGCCGACGACCCGGCGCGCATCGCCGAGGCCGTCTCTCAGGGCCGCGTCGGCACGCTGCTGCTTGAGGCGGAGCGCACCGTCCCGGGGAGCATCGACGCCGCCACCGGCGCCGTCGCTTTCGGCGATCTCGACGATCCGGAGGTCGGGGACCTGCTGGACGACCTCGCCGGACACGTCCTGGCCAAGGGCGGCGAGGTCATCGTCATGCCGGCGGCGTCGATGCCGAGCGCCACGGGAGCGGCCGCCATCTTCCGGTTCTGACCGCGAGCGGCGTCGCGTTCACGGTCTCGCGACCCACCCGCGGTCCGGTGCGCCTCGCGCGTCGTGACCCGTGACAGGCACTTCGGCGTCGGATACGCTTCGCGCCGACTACGACCTGACGTGCCGAAGGGGTGGCGATATGAAGATCCGCGTCCTTGCTCTGCTCTCGGTTCTGCTCCTGGCAACCTCGGTGGTCATCGCGTGTGGAGGCGGCGCCGACGACGGTTCGGGCGGCGGGGCCGGCGGATCGGACCTCGGCGACACCATCGTGCTGCCCGACGGTTGGGAGATGCTCGACGCCGTCAGCGTGGAAGACGTGGAGGGTGTCGTCGGCGTCACCGGGTACGAGCCGTGGAGCGAGCCGCTGAGCGACGCGGCGGCCGGCAAGCCTCAGGGAGGGTACGCGGGCCCCGACGGGGTCGCCTCCAAGATCAACATCCTCGTGTACGCCCAGGACGGCCATGCCGAGTACGACCGCGTCGCCGGCTACGTCCAGAACCCGACCGCAGTGGAGAGCGAGCTGTGGGACCAGGCGGTCTTCGGCGACATGCCCGACGCCGGGGAGGAGCTCGTCGCCATCCTCGCGCGCCGGGGCGACGTGTGCATGCGCATCCGCTGGAACCCGGACGCCTATGCAGACTGGGACCAGAAGGACCTCGCGATGAAGCTCGGCGCCATGGTCACCGAGAGCCTCTTCGCGAAGTGACGGCTCCGGCAGTCGCGCGCAGGCGACCGTCGCGTCGCGTAGACTGAGGGCAGGTCAACGACAAGCCCACGGTCCACGAGGTGAGAGATGGTCGAGCAAGCGACGGTGCACGAGGCTGCGGCGCAGCAGGCGGCGCGGCGGCAGGCGGTGCCCGACGAACAGGGGTTCTTCGGCAAGTACGGCGGGCAGTACCTGCCGCCGCAGCTCGAGGCACCCTTCGCCGAGATCGTCAAGGCGTACCACGAGATCGAGAACGATGCGGCGTTCATCGCCGAGCTGCGGTACATCCGCAAGCACTTCCAGGGCCGGCCGACGCCGGTCTACCACGCGCGGACGCTCTCGCTCGCCAACGGCGGCGCGCAGATCTACCTCAAGCGCGAGGACCTCAACCACACCGGCGCCCACAAGCTCAACCACTGCATGGGCGAGGGCCTTCTCGCCAAGTACATGGGCAAGAAGAAGCTCATCGCCGAGACCGGCGCCGGCCAGCACGGCGTGGCGCTGGCCACGGCCGCCGCCCACTTCGGCCTCGAGTGCGAGATCCATATGGGCGAGGTCGACATCGAGAAGCAGGCGCCGAACGTCAGCCGCATGCAGCTGCTGGGCGCCACCGTCGTCCCCGTCTCCCACGGCCTCAAGACACTCAAGGAGGCCGTCGATTCGGCGTTCGAGGCCTATCTCGCCGACTACGACGACTCGATCTACTGCATCGGCTCGGTCGTCGGCCCGCACCCCTTCCCGCTCATGGTGCGTGACTTCCAGCGCGTCGTCGGCATCGAGGCGCGGGAGCAGTTCGTCGAGATGACGGGCAACCTGCCGGACGTCGTCGAGGCCTGCGTCGGCGGCGGCTCGAACGCCATCGGCATCTTCTCCGGCTTCCTCGACGACTCCGTCGAGCTCATCGGCGTCGAGCCGCTGGGTCGCGGCGAGGGCGTGGGCGAGCACGCCGCGACCATGACGTACGGCCGCGAGGGCGTGATCCACGGCTTCCGCTGCTACCTGCTGCAGGACGAGCAGGGAGAGCCGGCCCCGGTGTACTCGTGCGCCAGTGGCCTGGACTACCCCGGCGTCGGCCCCGAGCACAGCTACCTCAAGGACTCGGGCCGCGTCCAGTACGTCACCTGCTCCGACGACGACTGCCGCGACGCGTTCTTCAAGCTCAGCCGTCAGGAGGGCCTCATCCCTGCCCTCGAGAGCGCGCACGCGGTGGCCCACGCGCTCGTCAAGGCCCGCGAGATGAAGACGGGCACCATCCTCGTCAACCTGAGCGGCCGCGGCGACAAGGACATGGACTACGTGATCGAGCACTGGGGGATGGGGGAGTAGAAGCATGACGCGGGCCGCGCGTCCCGGTCGACCGTGCAGCGGCCGCTTCGGCGGCGGTCTGCCGTTCGACCGCCGCGGGCGCGGCCCCCGTCCTCTGCTCGTCTTTCCGGGGCTCGCCTTCGAGAACCAGCACATGGACCGACTCACGGCGCGCTTCGTCTTCGGCGCCTACCGGGATCTGCTGGACGCGTACACCGTCTTCGTGGTCGCGCGCCGGGCGGGCCTGCAAGAGGGCGTGAGCGTTGCCGACATGGCCGCCGACTACGCGGCCATGATCGCGGAGGAGTTCGGCGGGCCGGTCGACGTCGTGGGCACTTCGAGCGGTGGCTCGATAGCCCTGCAGTTCGCCGCCGACCACCCTCGACTCACCCGCCGACTGGTGGTCCACTCCGCGGCGCACACGCTCGGGCCGCGGGGCAAGGAGATCCAACTGGAGGCCGCCCGCCTGGCGGCCCGTGGTCAGTGGGGTCGCGCGGCCGCGCTGCTGATGGAGTGGGTGCTCCCGAGCCGCGGCGCGGGACGGCTGCTCACCCGCTGCATGCGGCCGCTCGCGGCGCTGGCGATGTCGTCCGGCGCGCCGAAGGACCCCGCCGACTTCGTCGCGACCGTGGAGGCCGAGAACGCCTTCGCCTTCAGGGACCGGCTTGGGGAGATCAAGGCGCCCACGCTGGTCGTGGCCGGCGCCGAAGACCCGGGGTATACGCCGAGGCTCTTCCGTGAGACGGCGGAGGGCATCCCCGGATCCCGTCTGCTCCTGTACGAAGGCATGGGGCACCCCGCGAGGGGTCGGCGCTTCCGTCGTGACCTGACGGAGTTCCTGCTTCACGCCCAGTGCGGTACTCTTGGCCGGTGAAGCGGATGACCGGGCAAGCGTTCGATCGCATCGACACCGCCCTCGCCGGCTGGATGGCGCGGCACGGCATCACGCTGCTGCGCCTCAGCCTCGGGGCCATCTTTCTCTGGTTCGGCGTTCTCAAGTTCTTCCCGGATCTCAGCCCGGCGCAGAGCCTCGCCGGCGACACCATCGCCAAGCTCTCCTTCGGCCTCCTCTCTCCGGCGACGGCGGTCCTCATCCTGGCCGTCTGGGAGACGCTGATCGGCCTGGGTCTGATCTCCGGGGTCTGGCTGCGCGCCACGCTCCTGCTGCTCTGGGTGCAGATGCTGGGCACGATCACCCCGCTCTTCCTGTTCCCGGATGCGTGCTTCACCTCGATCCCCTTCGCGCCCACGCTGGAGGGCCAGTACATCATCAAGAACCTGGTGCTGATCAGCGCCGGCATCGTGATCGGCGCGACCGTGCGCGGCGGCCGGCTGAGCGCCGGACGCGACGCCGGCGGTGACCCGGTCGATCCGGGCGGCGGAGGTTGACCCTGGCTGTGGCGCCCAGGCACGTTGCCGCACTCCATCCCAGGCGATAGCATCTACGCTTCCGAGCGCACCCGGCCCGCCGGGCCGTCCAGAGGAGGACACCGCATGTACTACGACAAGGACGCCGACCTTTCCCTGATCCAGGCCAAGACCGTGGCCATCATCGGCTTCGGCAGCCAGGGTCACGCCCACGCCCAGAACCTCCGTGACAGCGGCGTCACCGTCGTCGTCAGCGAGGTGCCGGGCACCGTCAACGCGGAGCGCGCCGAGAAGGCCGGCTTCGAGGTCCTCA
>CAYTRM010000059.1:0-10357 GCA_964440225.1 uncultured Thermoleophilia bacterium
ACTGCAGGCCGGGCCGTTCCGCGACGCGCGCGTCGCGGTGGCGCACGGCCAGCTGAAGTCCGCGGACCGGGACGCGGTGATGGGCGCCTTCAAGGCCGGCAAGATCGACGTGCTCGTGTCCACGAGCCTCGTCGAAGTCGGCATCGACGTGCCCAACGCCACCGTGATGATCGTCGAGGGCGCGGAGCGCTTCGGCCTCGCGCAGCTGCACCAGCTCCGCGGCCGGGTCGGCAGGAGCAGCGAGAAGTCGTACTGCCTGCTCTTCTCGAACCCCGAGACGGGCAGCTCCCAGGCGCGTCTCGAGGCGCTGCTCGGGACCAACGACGGGTTCGAGCTCGCCGATCGCGACCTGGAGATCCGCGGCGAGGGGCAGGTGCTCGGCCTGCGGCAGGCGGGCGTGCCCGACCTGAAGCTCGCCCGCCTGGCGCGCGACCGCGCCGCCCTGGTCCGCGCGCGGGAGCTGGCGGCCGGGATCCTCGCCGACGACCCCGGGCTGGGCAGCGCCGTGAACGCCCCGCTCAAGGCGGCGATAGACGCGGCCTTCGGCCGCGAGCTCGGCTGGCTGCTCAAGGCGTGACGGGCCGCCGCGCCCGGCTCCCGTATACTGCAGGCATGCGCATTGCCGAGCTGATCGCCACGCACACCAACACGGACTTCGACGGGTTCGCGGCGATGGTCGCCGCGCACAAGCTGTATCCAGAGGCGTCCATCTGCCTGGGCGGGGCCGTCAACCGGAACGTCCGCGAGTTCCAGGCGCTGCACGCCGACCTCGTGCCGGTGGTCGACCCCGGCGACGTCGACCGCGACGCCGTGGAACGGCTGATCCTCGTCGACACGGTGCACCCGAACCGGCTCGGCGACCTCGGCGACCTCTGCGAGCGTGAAGGGGTCCATGTCGTGGCCTTCGACCACCACGCGCACGCCGGCGACCTTCCGCCCTGCCTGCGGCCGGATGATCTCGTCAGCTCGAGCGACGGCTCGCTGGTGACGCTGCTCGTCCACATCATCGCCGAGCGGGGGATCCCCGTGACGCCGTTCGAGGCGACGGTCTTCGCGCTCGGCATCCACGAGGACACCGGGTCGCTGACCTTCTCCACGACGACGACCAGGGATGCCGAGGCGCTGGCGTTCTGCATGCGCGCCGGGGCCGACGTCGTGCTGCTCGAGAGGTGGCTGGCCGGCGCGCTCTCGCCGGCGCAGCGGCGTACGCTGGCGGCGGCGCTGCAGACGGCCGAGGAACTGCCCATCGCCGGCGCCGTGGTGCTGCTCTCGACGCTCCGTGAAGACCTCTACGTGGAGGGCGTCAGCGTCGTCGCGCACCGCATCATGGATCTGACGGGCTGCGACGCGTACTTCCTGCTCGTGGCGATGGAGAACCGCGTGTTCGTGACCGGGCGCAGCAGAGGCGGCCGCCTCGACGTCGCCCGGGCGCTCGCCGCCATCGGCGGAGGGGGGCACCCGGCGGCCGCGTCCGCGGTCGTCAAGGACAGGTCGCTCGAGGCGGTGGCGAGGGAGGTCGTGGCCGCGGCGTCCGCGGCGGTCGCGCCGGTTCGCACCGCCGCCGACGCGCTCGAGCCGGGGCCACCGGTCGTGGCTGCGACCACGTCCGTCGACGAGGCGGCGCTCGTGTGCCGGCGCGCCGGTCACGGGGGCGTCGGCGTCGTCGACGGGGAGAGGCTCGTCGGTCGCGTCGCCCTCGCCGACCTCGAGCGCGCGGGAGCGCACGGTCTGGGACACGCGCCCGTCAAGGCCGTCACCAGTTCGCGCGTCCCCAGCGTGAGCGCCGACACCCCGCTCGAGCGCGTGGCGCTGGAGCTCGCGCAGGACGTCATGGGCTGGGTGACGGTCACGCACGGCGACGTCGGCGACGACGGCGGCGATCTGCCGCTGGCCGCCGTTGCCGGCGTGGTGACGCGGCGGGCGGTGGCCGGCTTCGTCGCCGAGGAGCCGGCCGCTCCGACGGTGGCGAACCTGGCCGGCGAACTGGGAGAGCTCGGCCTGGACGAGCTGCTGCGTCACGTCCAGGCCGTCGCCGCCGGCGTGCGCGGGTGCTATCTCGTCGGCGGCGCCGTCCGTGATCTGCTGCTCGGCGTGCCCGGCTTCGATGTCGACCTCGCCGTCGAGGGGGACGGCATCGCGTTCGCGACCGAGCTCGCCGGTCGTCTCAAGGGCCACGTCCGGCCGCACGAGAAGTTCGGCACCGCGGTGGTCGTCGCCGGCGGCGCCGGCGACGACCGCCTTCGCGTGGACGTCGCCTCGACGCGCCGGGAGTCCTACGAGTATCCCGCGGCGCTGCCCAAGGTCGAGCACGCCGGGATCCGCAGCGACCTGGCGCGCCGCGACTTCACCATCAACGCCCTTGCGGTCTCGCTCAAGCCGGAGACCTTCGGCGACCTCTACGACTACTTCGGCGGCGTCGACGACCTCGCGGCGGGGCGCATCGTGGTGCTGCACAATCTCAGCTTCATCGAGGACCCCACGCGGATCCTCCGGGCGATCCGGTACGAGACGCGCTACGGACTGCGCATGGACGAGCACACGCTCAACCTCGCCCGGGCCTGCTGCGCCATGGACCTCGTCGGCGATCTGTCGTCGGCCCGTCTGCGCGACGAGCTGGCGGCGCTGCTGGACGAAGAGAAGATCGAGTTCTCGCTGCATCGCCTCGAGGAGCTCGGCCTGTCGTCGTCGATCCATGCGCGCCTTCGCGTCGACGAGGACACGAGAGACCTCGTGCGGCGGGCCGACGCCCTCTGCGCGGCCCACGGCCTGGCCGGCGACGTCCGGCGCTGGCGACTGCGCCTGGTGTGGCTGCTCCGCGACCTCGAGCCGGAGGAGATCGCGGCGTGGGCCGGTCGCATGAGGGTGCGGCACGACGACGCCCAGGTGCTCGAGCGGGCGCTGGTCGTCGGCCGTCTGCTCGTGGCGCGCGTCGCCCGGGGCCCGAGCGAGGCGGACCTCTACGAGCTGGCCCACGCTGAGCCTGCCGAGGCGCTGCTCGCGGCGATGGCGCTCGACCACACCGGGATCGCGGCGGAGCGCCTGGGGCGCTTCGTCGACACGACCCGGCACGTGCGCCTCGAGATCGGCGGTGAAGACCTGCTCGAGCTCGGCTTCAGCCCGGGTCCGTGGCTCGGCGAGGTCTTGCGCAGCGTCCTCCACCTCAAGCTCAACGGCGTCATCTCGACGCGCGACGAGCAGCTCAGCGCGGCGGCGAAGATGCAGGTGGAGGCGTGACCGAGAGCAGCCTCCTCGTGCGCTTCCTGCTCATCTCCCCGCTGCTGCTGGTCAGCCTCGTGCTGCACGAGCTGGCGCACGGCTGGGTCGCGTGGAAGCTCGGCGACCCGACCGCGAAGGCGCACGGGCGGCTCACGCTCAACCCCCTGAAGCACCTCGACACGTGGGGGACGATCATGCTGGGCGTGACGTTCCTCGGGTCGCAGGGCACCTTCTTCTTCGGCTGGGCCAAGCCCGTTCCCGTCGACCCGCGCCACTTCAAGGACGAACAGCGCGGCATGATGCTCGTCGGGGCCGCGGGTCCGGTGGTGAACTACGCCATCGCCCTGGCGGCGGCCGGTCTCATCTGGCTGACGTACACGTGGAGCCTCTTCCTCGCCGAGACGCTGTACATGCTGTTCGTGCTGAACGTCATCCTCGGCACGCTGAACCTCATCCCGATCCCGCCACTGGACGGCTCGCGCGTCGTCGGGGGCTTCCTCCCGCGGGACGCGTATCGCAGCTGGGCGGATCTCGACCGCTTCGGGAACATGGTCTTCATCGGGTTGTTCGTCGTGCTCGTCGCGGTGCCGGGCGCCTTCGATGCCACCTTCGGCGTGGTGCTCGATCTCGCGCTTCGGCTCCTCCCGGGAGGTTGAGCGGGGTGGAGCAGCCGTGGGAGGAGTGGCGCGAGCGTGACGGCCTGAGCTGGTTCGCCTGGGGCGCCGGCGGGGTGAGCGCCGCCTTCCCGACGCGGCTGGGTGGCGTCTCGGAGCGGCCGTTCGACAGCCTGAACCTGGGGCTGTCGGTCGGCGACCGGCCCGAGCGCGTGCTCGAGAACCGGCGGCGTCTCTGCGCCGCCGTGGGGATCATGCCCGAGCGGCTGGTCGTGCCCGGTCAGGTGCACGGCGCCACGCTGGCGTGGGTCGGGGAGGCCGAGGCCGGTCGAGGCGCTCGAGACCGGGAGAGCGTCGTCCACGATCACGACGGGCTGCTGACCAGCGCCCCCGGCCTCTGCCTCGTCGTCAGCTATGCGGACTGCGTGCCGGTCGTCATCGTCGCCGCCGGCGACGACGGGCCGGCGCTGGCCACCGTGCACGCCGGCTGGCGGGGGATGCTCGCCGGCATCGTCGGCAAGACGGCCGCGGAGCTCGGCCGTGGCCGCCGTCTGGTGGCGGCGGTCGTCGGCCCGAGCATCGGGCCGTGCTGCTTCGCCGTGGCAGAGGAGCTGCGGCGCCGGTTCGCCGCCCGGTTCCCGGGCTCGGCCGGCGCCGCCACCGTCGACCTGTGGCGCTGCGCCCGGATGGAACTGGAGGCCGCCGGCGTGCCGCCGGCGGCCGTGACGGTCGCCGGTCTCTGCACCGCGTCGGACGCGCGATTCTTCTCGCACCGGCGCGACCGCGGCGAGACCGGCCGGCATCTGGCGGTGGCGTGGCGGCAGGAAGCGTAGGCTCGCCCCAGAAATAGGCCGCCGAGGAGGACGTTCGTGGTCAGACAGTTCATTCCAGACGTCGAGCAAGTGCGGGAGCGCTGCGCCGCGGTGCACCACCGGGTCGGTGAGGCCGCGCTCGGCGCCGGCCGTGACCCGGCGGCCGTGCGCGTGCTCGTGGCGACCAAGTACGTCGCGGCCGAGCACCTGGGCGCACTGCGGGACGCCGGTATCCGGCTCATCGGCGAGAATCGCGCCCAGGACCTCGCCGCCAAGCACGCGCTGTACGGCGACGCCTTCGAGTACCACTTCATCGGCCACCTGCAGAGTCGCAAGACGAAGACGGTGATCCCGCTCGTCAGCCTCATCCACTCGGTCGCCAGCTTGAGCGTGGTGCAGGAGATCGAGGCCCGCGCCGCGAAGCCCACCGAGGTGCTCATGGAAGTGAACATCGCCGGCGAGGAGAGCAAGAGCGGCGTGCCGCTCGACGGCGTGGACGCGTTTCTCGAGGAGGCGGCGGCGTTTCCCAAGGCACGCTTCACCGGCTTGATGTGCATGCCGCCGCTGTTCGAGGACGCCGAAGCGGCGCGCCCCTACTTCGCCCGGGCGCGAGAACTTGCGCAACGGCTTTCTACAAAGTGGAGTGGAACGTATACTTTCGAGCAGCTATCGATGGGTACGAGTGCCGACTACGAGGTCGCCGTGGCTGAAGGCGCGACCATCGTGAGAGTCGGAAGCGTGCTCTTCTGACCCGGTAGGGAGGGACCTCATGGGCCTAGGCGATTCGTGGCACAAGGTGGCCGTCTACTTCGGCATCGCCGATGACGACGACGAGTACGAAGAAGACGAGACCTTGGCCCCGCACGAGGAGCTCGAGCGGTCCTACCAGGAGCGTCCCAACGTCCGCAAGCTGAACGGCGGCCGCGGCCGCAACGACTACGACGAGATCTTCTCGGACGAGCCGCGCCGGCGCGCGCCGGCGTCGCCCGTGGTGCGGGCCATCGAGCCGGCTCGTCCCGCGCGCGTCGAGGTCCACCTCGTCATCCCCAAGAACTTCAACGACGCCCAGCAGATCGCCGACAAGTTCAAGGTCGACGTGCCCGTCATCGTCAACCTGCAGGGCGCCGACACCGACCTGTCCAAGCGACTGATCGACTTCGGCAGCGGTCTGACCTATGCGCTCGACGGTGGCATGCAGCGGGTGGGCGACAGGATCTTCCTGCTCACCCCGCGCAACGTCGAGGTGTCGGCCGAGGAGCGGGCGCGTCTCATTGAGAAGGGCTTCTTCAATCAGTTCTGAGGCGCCCCGGGCTGCCGGCTCGAGGCGCGGGGCCGGCTCCGGGGCGCTCAGCCGCCCGTGCCGGCCATGAACGTCGGCTTCATCGGCGCCGGGCACATCACCCGCGCGGTCGCGCAGGGGCTCGCGCGGGCGGACGCGGGCGACGGGCTCACACTGTCCTTCCACGACCTGGTACCCGCGGCCGCCGGGTTCGCAGCGCGCGAGACGGGGGGCGCCGTGGCGCCGACGCTCGCGGGCCTGGTGGAGGCCGCCGATGTGGTCGTGGTGGCGGTGCGGCCGCACCACGTCGCGGGAGTGCTGGCCGACGTCGCCGAACTGCTCGGACCGCGCCCGCTGGTCTCCGTCGCCGCGGGGGTCTCGATGGAGCGACTGCGCGCGGCGCTTCCCGGCGATGCGAAGGTCGGGCGCGTGATGCCGAACCTGGCGGCGGCGCTCGGGCTGGGCGTGTTTCTCCTGGTGCCGGGTTCTCTGGGTGAGGACGAGGCTGTGGTCGATGCCGTGTTCGCGCGCGCGGGCGTCGTCGTGCCCATGCGCGAGAGCGAGTTCGACGCCGCCACTGTGGTCGCCGGGTGCATGCCCGGCATCCTCGCGATGGTGGTTCGCGACTTCGCCGCCGCCGCGGAGCGCCGCGGCCTCGCCCCGGATGTCGCGGTGCGGCTCGCCATCAGCGGCGTACACGGCGCCGCCGCGATGATCGCCAAGCAGGGAGACCCAGCCGCGATCATCGCCGCCGGCGCGACTCCGGGCGGGATGACGGCGGCGGCCATAGCCACCCTCGAGGAGCATGAGATCGCGGCGGCCATAGACCACGCGGTCGAGACAGCCTCCCGGCGGGCGGGTGAGCTGGCGTAGGGATGGCGACCGGTGAGATGGACAGGCTGAGTGGCGCGAGCCGCTGGAGCGAGAAGGGAGCACGATGAAGCTCACACCGCTGGACATCCGTCACAAGGAGTTCAAGCGCGGCATGCGGGGCTACGCCGACGTCGAGGTTGACGAGTTCCTTGACGAGGTGGCCGACGAGTACGAGCGCCTGTTCAAGGAGAACATCGACTTCCGCGACCGCGTCGAGACCCTCGAGGAGAAGGTCGCCGGCTACCAGCGCATCGAAGAGACGCTGCAGAAGACGCTCGTGAACGCGCAGGCCAGCGCGGAGGAGCAGAAGCAGAACGCCGCCAAGGAGGCCCAGCTCATCCTGCAGGACGCCGAGCTCAAGGCGCGGCAGATGATCAACGAGGCGTACACCGAGCGGCAGGCGCTGGAACAGTCGATGGCCAAGCTGCAGAGCGCGCGTGAGGACTTCCGCTTCAAGTTCCGCCAGTTGCTCGACGGGTATCTCGAGCAGTTGGGCGGCGCCCCCGCTTCCCGTGCCGCGGCGCCTGAGGTTGACTTCGCGCGGCAGGCGGAGGCGATCAAGGAGGCCATCGCCAGAGAGACGGTGACCCCGCCGGCCGCTCCGGCGGCCGCGGTCCGTGCGGAGCCGGACGCCGTGGCGCCCGACACGACGGCGGCACAGCCCGCCGCGCCGGCCCGTCCGGCGGAGCCCGCGCCGCCGCTCGGCGCCGTCCGCGCGGCGGAACCGACGCCTCCCGTGGCGGCCGCGGCGCCGCCCGAGCCGGCGCCGCCGAGGGCCGTGTCCGCGCCGGCCGACGACGTCGCCGTGACGACGCGCCGCGGCGTCGAGGGCGGGCGGCGGCGGACTCCCGACGACCCCGAAGTCACCATGAGCCATGGTCCCGCGGAGCCTGCCGGGCAGGGGGAGGACCCCGCGGCGTTCGGCGGCGAGCGGGCATCCGCCGGCCACGTCCCGGCGGACGAGGCGCCGGAACCGGAGCCGGCCAGGGAGCGCATCCTCTTCGGGGAGAGCGACGACCTGCTGGCCGATGTCGACAGCGGGGTGAACGAGAACGAGTTCAAGTGGTGAGCAGACGCCGCTGACCGAGGGGCGCGACGGCCTGGTCCTCAGGGTCTGGGTCGCGCCGGGTGCGCGCCGCAGCGAGGTGGGCGGTGTGGCCGACGGGCGGCTCCGCGTCCGGCTGGCCGCCCGGGCGATCGAGGGACGCGCGAACGAAGAACTGGTCCGCTTGCTCGCGAAGACGCTCGGGGTGCGGCGGCGTGACGTCTCGATGGCCGCCGGCGCCCGGTCGAGACGCAAGCTGCTCAAGGTGACCGGGGTGACGCTGGCCGAGGCGAAGCATAGACTCGGTCTTTGAACGAACGAAGGAGTGCGCGATGGCGAAGCTCGCCTACTGCAAGCGCTGTAACGCGACGTATCCACTGAACATCGTCGTCCACGACGGCGGCCGGTCCGGCAAGGTCAAGGAGCCGAGCTGCCCCATGGGGCACCGCGAGGTCACGGAACTGGACGCCCCACGGAAGCTGCGTGGCAAGAAGTAGCAGCCGGCTCGGCGCCGCGCTGGCGCTGGCGGCCGGCGTCCTCATCGCGGACCAGGTCAGCAAGTGGCTGGTCCGCGCGGCGGCCGACGACCTGCCGATCGACGTTGCCGGCGGCGTCCGGATCGTCCTCACGTACAACTCCGGCATCTCGTTCAGCCGTCTGGCCGGGGCGGGCGCCGTGGTCGTCGTGCTGGTGGCGGTCGTGGCCGCCGGTGTGGCCGTCGCCCTCGTCGTGAGCCCGCCGAGGTACCGGCTCGCGCTCGGCGTCATCCTCGGCGGGGCCGTCGGGAATCTCATCGACAGGCTGCGCTTCGACGGCGCCGTCGTCGACTTCCTCTCCGTCTACTCGTGGCCGTCGTTCAACATCGCCGATGCGGCCATCGTGGTGGGGGTCGTGCTGCTCGGCTGGCAGGTGCTCCATGTCCGGCGAGCCTGACACCGGCGCTCGCTTCACCGTCCGGCCGGCCGACGAGGGCTCGCGCCTGGACGTCGTCCTCGCCGAGCGCGCCGGCCTGAGCCGATCGGCGGCTCAGCGGCTCATCGCTCTGGGCCTCGTGCTCGTCGGGGGCTCTGCGGCGCCCAAGAAGCACGTCCTGCGCGCCGGCGAAGAGGTGGCGTGGACGGCGCCGCCGGACACCGGCGGCGCCCTTGCGCCGGAAGACGTCGAACACGCGGTCGTGTACGAGGACGACTGGCTGCTCGTCGTGGACAAGCCGGCGGGGGTCGTCGTCCACCCGGCTCCCGGGCACGAGCACGGCACGCTCGCGCAGGGCCTGGTCGCCGCAGGAGCCCGCGGGGGCCACGAGCGGCGGCCCGGCATCGTCCATCGCCTCGACAAGGACACCTCCGGGCTGCTCATCGTGGCGCGCCGCGACGACGCGTACCGGCGCCTGGTGGCGGCCATGGAGCGTCGCGACATCCACCGCGTCTACCTGGCCCTGCTCGCGGGCGACCTGCCGCAGGACAAGGGGACCATCGACGCGCCCATCGGCCGGCACGTGCGCGACCGCAAGCGCATGTCGCTCCACACTGTGGCGGGGCGCCCGGCCGTGACGCACTTCGAGGTGCTCGGCCGGGCCGGGGGGTTCACCCTCGCCAGGGTTCAGCTCGAGACGGGCCGGACCCACCAGATCCGCGTGCACTTCTCGGCGCTCGGCTATCCCGTGGCCGGCGACGCGCAGTACGGACGCCGGCCACGCCCCGAGGGTCTCGAGCGGCAGTTCCTGCACGCCGCCCGGCTCGCGTTCCCCCACCCCGAAGACGGGCGGGAGATCAGCTGCTTCAGCCCGCTCCCGCCCGATCTCAGCGCCTTCCTCGGGCTGCTCGGCCTCCCGGCGCAGCCCGGCGTCTGACGACGTCCGTCGGCCTTGCCGCGCCTCGGCGCTGCTGCTACAGTACGCCCGACCTTTAATCCACGTCCCGAGAGACGGAAAGGGGGTGCAGCGTTGTCGTACGCCATCTGGCGCCGGCGGCGCTATTTTTATGCCTGAACCCAGACCATCCACAGAGACCGTCGTCCTGACGGCCGAGCAGATGTCGCGGACGATCACGCGCATCGCTCACGAGATCCTCGAGAAGAACCCCGGTGAGGAGAATCTCGCCGTCGTGGGGATCCACACGCGCGGCGCCTTTCTCGGCGCGCGCATCCACAAGCTGCTCTGCGAGGTGGGAGGCTGCGCGTACGCGGCGGGCAACCTCGACATCTCCTTCTACCGCGACGACGTGGCGGCGCGGGGCGCCGTCGGCGTCATCCCCAGCACCTCGCAGCCGGTCGTGAAGGACACCGACCTGCCCTTCGCCATCGACGGCGCCCGCGTCGTGCTCGTCGATGACGTGCTCTACACGGGACGCACCATCCGCGCCGCCGTCGACGCGCTGTTCGACTACGGGCGGCCGGCGTCCGTCCAGCTCGCGGTCCTCGTCGACCGCGGGCACCGCGAGCTGCCGATCCGGCCGGACTACGTCGGCAAGAACCTGCCCACGGCGCCGCGCGAACGCATCAGCGTCCGCGTCGCCGAGTG
>CAYTRM010000060.1:0-10280 GCA_964440225.1 uncultured Thermoleophilia bacterium
CCCCATCACCGCGAACTGGCGCAGGTGCTCCGGGCGGACCTCCGCGTTGGCGCCGACGTCGAGAAAGGCGATCGGCGCCGGCATCGCCGGAATGATCGTGCAGATGGCCGGCCGCTGCACGCCGGGGATGCGGCGGATGTAGAGGACGCTGCCGGCGACGACGGCGCCGGTGTTGCCGGCGCTCACGAAGGCGTCGGCCTCGCCGTCGTGCACCAGCTTGAGGCCTACGACGATGCTCGACCCCGTCTTTGCCCGGGCGGCCGACGCCGGCTCGTCGTCGTAGCCGATGACGTCCGGCGCGTGCACGGTGGACACGTGTTCAGTGCCCTGTGGCAGCAGCGGACGGATGCGCGCCTCGTCACCGGTGAACACGATGTGGAGCTGGGGGCCGGCGGCCTCCAGCGCGCCGCGGACGATCTCGCCCGGCGCGTTGTCGCCACCGGCCGCGTCGACGACCACCTTGACCACACGGTCGTCGGTGAGGGCGCTCCAGGCCGCGGTGACGGAGTGTGGAGACGTATACGCGCGGCTCGTCGACCCGCTCATACCCGCAGGTCGTCCACCAGGCGATCGACGTCGACGGAGGCGTCGATGAGTTCCGCGATGAGGTCGATCTTGGCGCGCTCCTTGACACGGAGCCGCCCGAACAGGCGCCGCAGTCCGTCGGCGGCGGCCACGGTGTCGGTCTCGACCGACACCAGCGCGACGCCGCGCTCCTCGGCGCGCTCGAGCACGGCCGGGCTGGGCACGTAGTTGCCGGTGAGCACCACGGCGACCGTGGGCGTCTCGAGCGCGGCGAGGATGATCTCCGATCTGTCGCCGCCGACGATCACGACCTTGTTCGGTGTGAGCTGGAAGTAACGCAGAGCGTGCTCCGGGCTCATGGCGCCGATCATGTACGTCTCGACGAGGCGCTCGTCGTAGCGCTCGCCGCAGATGAAGGTGCCGTCGAGAGCGTCGACGATCTCGCCGACGGAGACCGCGGAGAGCAGGCTGCTCGAGGCGATGGCGCCGTAGCTCTCTACGTCGTTCTTGGCGAGGAAGCGCGTGTACTCGGCGTTGACGAGCGGGAGGCGCGACTCCGGGACCATGTTGAAGAGGACGCCGAGGAGGTGCTCCTTGAGGGCGTCCTTGACGTAGATGATGTCGTCGAGCAGACGAGCGCCGGCGAACTTGGCCACCAGCAGCGTGCCCAGGTCCAACTCCGCCACGACCTCGGCGCCGCTGGTGCGCAGAAAGCGGCCCTGCCAGATCTCGCCGAGACCCTCGCAGATGATGATGTCCTTGCCCGCGCGAAGCCGCGCGTAGGCGGCGGTGACGCGGTTCATCGCGTCGACCTCCGAACCGGCGAGCACGTCGTGCAGAGCCTCTTCGTCCAGCACGACCGGGCAGATGTCGGTGAGCTCGTCGTCGAGACCGAGCAGGCCGGCGACGAACTCGGCGTCCTCGTCGACGAGCACGCTGCTGGTCTGCGAAGGCAGCGTGCCGACGGGCTTGAAGTACCCGGCCTTCAGCCCTCGGTTGCGCAGCGCAAGACAGAGGCCGACGGCGATCGTCGTCTTGCCCCCGCTACCCTGGGTGGAGGCGATGTACAGAGACCTGAGCACCACACCCCCCGGCGTGACTCAGTCAGATTCGAGGACGATGACCTCGCGGCCCTTGTACGTGCCACACTTGGGGCAGGCGCGATGCGGGAGCTTCGGGCTCTTGCACTGCGGGCACACGCTGGCCGTCTCGACGGTGAGTTTCTGCTGCGAACGGCGCTGATCACGACGCCGCTGCGATGTCTTCTTCTTCGGTACGGGCATGGACCTTCTCCTCGGGTCAATCAGACACGGAACTGTACCACACGGCGAACGCTCACGCCTCCTCGTGCCGGTGCTCCGGATCGGCGTTGAGGTCGGCGCCGCAGACCGGGCACAGACCCCCGCAGTCGTCGCGGCAGAGGATGCGCGACGGCAGAGCCTCGGCGATCACGTCGCGTACCCAGCTCTCCATGTCCACCTGATGGGAGACGACGTACCCCTCGTCGTCTTCGCCCTCTCCCTCCGACTCGCCGTGGCGCACGTACTCGACCCCGTGGGCGCCGACGGGCAACTCCGCGTCGGCGAGACAGCGCTGGCAGGCTCCCCTCACGACGGTGTCGACGTCGAGCGTCAGGGTGAGGTTGTCACCGACCCTGGCCGCCGTGACCACGGCCTCGACTTCGCCGCCCTCCACCTCGTACTCGAGACCGCCGAAGACGAACGGAGCCACCGCAACGGGCAGGCTGCGCCAGGTCTCACTGGCGTCGCCGAAGCGCAGCGAATGAAGGTCGAAGCGGCGCACGTGGCTCAGGTATCGCAGTCGCGCGGCAGCGAACTCAGGGCTGCAGGTCGTCGTCCACGGGACGGCCCTGCAGACGCTCGCGTCCGCGGCGCACCGCCGCGATGAACTTGTCGAGGTTCATCTCGAGGTTGCCGAGCACCTCGTCGGCGTAGTCCTCGGCGCCCAGACGGATCTCGCGCTCGCGCTCGCGAGCCTCCTCCATGATCTGCTGGGCGTTCTTCTCGGCGAGATGGACGACCTCGGTGTCGGAGGCAAGGCGATCGGCGCGCTCCTGCGCCTCGGCGAGCACCCGCTCGGCCTCCTGCTTGGCCTCCGAGAGCATCTCCTGCCGCTCCTTGACGATCCAGCGCGCCTGCTTGATCTCCTCGGGGATCGTCGACCGCATCTGGTCGAGGATGTCGTAGATCTCCTCGCGGTCGATCATCACGCTGTCCGTCAGCGGGACCGAGCGTGCGTTGTGGATGATGTCATCCATCTTGTCGATGAGAACGAGAACGTCCATGGTCAGCGACCCTCCTTGGGTGGCCTAGCTGCGCGGCGGATAGATTTCCGCCAGGCGGCGGGCGACGGCCGGAGGCACCAGATCGGCGACTGAACCTCCGAACGCAGCGATCTCTCTGACGCCACTGGAGCTGAGAAAGCTGTGCTCCGGCGACGCCATCATGAAGACAGTTTCGATGTCGGGCGCCAACTTCCTATTGAGCTGCGCCATGGCGAACTCGTACTCGAAGTCGGAGATGGCGCGCAGGCCCTTGAGAATGACGTGCGCGTCCCATCTGCGGGCGAACTCGACGACGAGCTCGTTGAAGCGGTCGACGATGACGGTCTCGTTGCCGGCGAGGGCTTCACGCAAGAAGACCTCGCGCTCGTCCGGAGTGAAGAGGGGCGACTTGCGCTGTGGCTCCTCGATCAGACCGACGATCACGCGCCCGAACTTGCAGGCCCCGCGGTTGATGATGTCGAGGTGACCCACCGTGACCGGGTCGAAGGTGCCCGGGTAGATGGCGGTCACGTTGCGCGGCATCGGCGGTCCTTCCCTTCGACTCTGTCATCGGTCATCGTCAGCGGTCACTCCCTCCAGCGTTCCGCTGCCGGCGGGCCACGAGGACCGTGACTCGCGTGTCCCCGTACCGCTTCTCGCGCACCACCGGCCAGGGCAGCCCCGCCGCAGTACGCGCTCCGGACTCCAGGACGAGCACGGCGCCGGGCGCGAGCACAGGCCCGAGAAGCCTCACGAGGTCGGGCCGGACCTGCTCGTACTGGTCGTACGGCGGGTCCGCAAAGACGAGAGTATACCGCGCGGCGCGGCGTGCGTCAGCCGCGAGAGCCCGGCGTACGTCCGCCGCCAGCACCACGGCGTGGGGCGGCGCCCCGCCGGCCGAGGAGATCGCCGCCCCGGCTCCTGTCGACTCCTCCCCATCCGGCCCGGCCGCAGCCTCCACCGGATCCGACCCGGCCGGCGCCGATTTCCCCACACCCGCGGGCGGGCGGACCACCGGGACGCCGACACGCGCCAGATTCTCGCGCAGGGCGCGCAGCGCCGCGGGGGCCGACTCGACGAAGGTGCAGCTCTCGGCGCCTCGTGACAGTGCCTCGAGGCCGAGGGCGCCGCTGCCCGCGAAGAGATCGAGCACGGCATGCCCGGCCAGCGGCCCCGCGGCGTCGCTCGCCGCGTCGGTCGCGGCGTCCGTCGCGGCGGAGGCTCGCGCTACCTCCGGCAGCGCGAGCAGAATGCCGAACATGGCCTCGCGGACCTTGTCCGAAGTCGGCCGGGTGGCGCGCCCCGCGGGCGCGCGGAGCGGCCGCCCGCGCCAGACTCCTCCGATGATCCTCATCCGGGATCCTCCGCGGAGCCGCGCCGCCGCGTCCGCAGGCTGAGCGGGCGCCGCCAACGCCTTGCGGCGCTCGACGCAGCACGGTTTGCCCTATACTGTCTAGGTGGAGCCACGAAACTCAGCATGACACACCTCGAAGCAGAGACACTCGCGATCCTCCTCGCAGTCGGCCTGAACCTGCCGTTCGGGGCGTACCGGATCACGACGCGCAGGTTCTCGTGGCGCTGGTTCGTCGCCGTCCACCTGCCCATCCCCTTCGTCATCATCATGCGTCTGTCGCTGGGCCTCGGCTGGTGGTTCGTGCCGTTCATGCTGGCCGCCACCGTCGCCGGCCAGCTGCTGGGATCCCGGCTGTACACGCTCTGGCGGGCGCGACACGCCGTCGTCCAGACGGAGCCCGCCGACTGACGCTCACTCTTCGCGGCCGAGGACGATCGGCCGTGCCTCGGGAGCCTCGTCGCCGATGGTGAACGCCGTCTCCAGCACCGCGCCGGCCTCGCCGCGCCTGGCCGCGTCACGCGAGAAGACGGAGGCCAGCGGCTCCCCGGCCCCGACCGCCTCGCCCACCACACGCTCGAGGACCACGCCGGCCGCCGTGTCGACGGAGTCGTCGACCGTCCGGCGCCCCGCTCCCGCCACCTGGGCGGCCCGACCGACGGCGAGCGCGTCCACCGCCGTCACGTACCCGTCCCGCCCGGCCAGCGTCTCGCGGCCGGCAAGACGGTGGAACGCGCCGGGGCGCCAGTCCCCGCCCTGCACGTAGCACCAGCGCTCGAAGTGCTCGGCGGCGCGGCCATCGACGAGCGCCGCCTCCGCGCGCCTCGCGGCCTCGTCGCGCGTCACGCCCAGATCGGAGAGCGGGAGCAACTCCGCGGCGAGCGCCAGCGTCACCTCGCGCACGTCGGCCGGACCGCCGCCGCCGAGCACCTGCCACGCCTCTTCCACCTCGAGCCGGTTGCCGACGGCGCGGCCGAGCGGGGCGTCCATGGCCGTGAACAGACACGTCGTCGGCCGCTCGTACGCCTCGCCGATGAGCCGGCACAGGCGCCCGAGCTCACGGGCACGTTCGAGGTCCGGCATGAAGGCTCCGGCACCGACCTTGAGGTCCAGAACGACGGCCGAGGTCCCGCTCGCGACCTTCTTCGCCATGATGCTGGCCGCGATCAGGCCGTCGCACTCCACCGTCCCGGTGACGTCCCGCAGGGCGTAGAGCAGCCGGTCGGCGGGGACCACGCGCTCGCTCTGGCTGACCACGGCCACGCCGATGCGCTCGAGCTGGCGCAGCAGGTCGCCCTGGGGCAGGCGCACGCGGAACCCGGGGATGGACTCGAGCTTGTCCAGCGTCCCGCCTGTGTGCCCCAGGCCCCGCCCGGACATCTTGCCGAAGACCGCGCCGCACGCGGCGACCAGCGGCGCGAGCACGAGCGTCACCTTGTCGCCGACCCCGCCGCTCGAGTGCTTGTCGAGGACCGGGCGCCGCAGCACGCTCAGATCCAGCGTCTTGCCGCTGTCGACCATGGCCCGCGCGAGCGACACCGTCTCGCCATCGCTCAGGCCGCGAAGCACCATGGCCATGAGCAGAGCGCTGGCCTGATACGAGGGAACGGCGCCGCTGACCACCCCGTCGACAAAGGCGCGCATGCGAGCCTCGTCGAGCTCGCCTCCGTCCCGTTTCCAGGCGATCACGTCGTGCGCGAATTCCATGCAGTCCTCCACTCCCCGCCTACGTCAACCCCGGCCAGCGCCCGCCCACGGCGGCCACGAGGCCGCTCGCCAGCAGGCCGGCGAGCCGGCCGCCGGCCGCCAGAACGTCCTCGTGCGAGCCCACCGCCGCCGCCCTGTTGGCGACCAGCGCCAGAAGACAGCACTCTACGCCCGAGGCCGCGGCGGCGCGAGCCTCCGGCGCGGCCGACATGCCGACCACGTCGCCGTATCCGGAGAGCCACTGCGCCTCGGCGGGCGTCTCGAACTGCGGTCCGGCGACGGCGACGTACACCCCCGCGCCCGGCGCCGCGCCGGCGCCGAGCGCGCCGGCGACACGGGCGCACGCCTCACGCGAGCAGACGGGCAGGTGCGGCGGCGCATCCGCCCGGGGCGCGCGCTGCAGGTCGACCACCTCCGCGCACACGACGATGCCCCCGGTGGACGCGCGCGGGCGCAGGCCGCCGCACGAGTTCGTCAGCACGAGGCGGCGGACCCCCTCGGACGCGAGGCCGCGCACGGGCGCCTCGAGCTCGGCGTCGGACCAGCCCTCGTACAGATGCGGGCGTCCGCAGGCCAGCGCGAGGCGGAGCTCCGCGCCGTCGGAGCGCCTCGCGCGGACCAGCCGCAGCACGTTCAGATGGCCGGGTACGGCGGTTCGCGGCCACCCCAGCTCCTCGTAGCCGATCTCCGCCTCCAGCGAGGAGCCGGCCGGCAGCGCCGCGAGCCCGGAGCCGAAGACGACGGCGGCGTGCGGCCGAAAGGCGGCCACGCGGCGGGGAGCGGACGGAAGCGGCACGTCCTTCACTCGATCGCCTGCCCCGCCAGCGGCGGATCCTCACCCGTGAGGCGCGCGAACGCCGTCGCGCCCACGTCCTCCTGGGCGCCGTCGTAGCGGCCGGGAGTGAGCCCGAGCGCGAGCAGCGGGGAGTACTCCCGGGAGTGGTCGGTGCTGGCCGTCGTGGGGTCCACACCGTGATCGGCGCACAGCATCATGACGTCGCCGGGCGCGAGAAGCGGCTCCCACTCCCGCACCGCCGCATCCACCGCCGCGAGACCCGAGGCGAAGCCCGCGACGTCGTTGCGGTGACCCCACACGGAGTCGAAGTCGACGAGATTCGCGAACAGGAGTCCGTCCCTCATCTCGCGGAGGTGCCGGCCGCACGCGGCGATGCCGGCGGTATTGTCGGTCGTGTGGTCATCGACGTCGACGCCGCGCTGCACGAAGATCTCGCCGATCTTGCCGACGCCGATCACGGGAACGCCGCGCTCCTGCAGGAGATCCAGGTACGTCGGGCCCGGAGGCTCCAGCGAGAAGTCACGCCGTCGCGAGGTGCGCGCGTAGCCGCCCGAACGCCCGGAGAAGGGCCGGGCGATGACGCGCCCGACGGCGTGCTCGCCGCTCAGGATCTCGCGCGCCGCCGCACACCACTCGTAGAGCCGCTCGACGGGTACGACGTCCTCGTGGCAGGCGATCTGGAAGACGGAGTCCGCCGAGGTGTAGACGATAGGCCGGCCGGTGGCCACGTGCTCGTCGCCGAGCTCGTCGATGATGGCCGTGCCGGAGGCCGGCCGGTTGCAGAGCACGCGCCGGCCGACGACATCCTCGAACCGCTCGATGACCGCGTCGGGAAAGCCGTCCGGATACGTGGGGAAGGGCCGCTCGAGCACCACCCCCATCATCTCCCAGTGGCCCGTGGTCGTGTCCTTGCCGGCGCCGCGCTCGAGCAGGCGGCCATACGTGGCGTCCGGCCGAGGGGCGTCCATCGGAAGCCCGACGACCTCGCCGAGGCCGAGTCCCGCGAGGTTCGGCAGGGAGACGCCGGTGCGCTCGATGACGTGCCCGAGCGTGTCGGAGCCCTCGTCGCCGTACGCGGCGGCGTCGGGCAGCTCGCCCGCGCCGCAGCCGTCGAGCACGCACACGAACACCTTCGTCATGTCTCCTCCTCGCCGGCGGGTCCCGCCGGCTTCCGCCGCGCTCGCGGATGCGTCTCCAGAAAGACCTCACGCAGGTGCTCGACGGTCACGTGCGTGTAGAGCTGCGTGGTGGCCACGTTGGCGTGACCGAGCATCTCCTGCACGCTGCGCAGGTCGGCGCCGGCCGCCAGCAGATGCGTCGCGAACGAGTGTCTGAAGGTGTGCGCGCTGGCGGCGCCGAGCAGGTCGGCGCGCTCGAGCACGCCGCGGAGGATGTAGTCGAAGCCCTGGCGTGTCAACGGGCCGCCGCGAGCGTTGAGGATCAGCTCCGCCCGGCGCCTGCCACGCAGCAGCGCGCGCCGGCCGTCGCCGACGTACCGCTGCACCGCCCGCTCCGCCGCGGCGCCCATCGGCACCACACGCTCCTTGTCACCCTTGCCGACGCATCGCACCAGTCCGCCCTCGACGTCCACGTCGCCCTCGCGCAAGCCCAGGAGCTCGCTCACCCGCAGCCCGCAGCCGTACAGCAACTCCAGGGCCGCAAGGTCACGCTGCCCCAACGGCCCGGCGCGCACGACCGACTCCAGGACCGTCTCGACCTCGTCGACGGACAGGACGCGCGGAAGGTCTCGGGGCGTCTTCGGCGTGCGCAGACGGGCGCCCGGATCGTCGGCGCGCACGCCTTCGCGGACGAGGTAGGCGAAGAAGGCGCGGAGGCTGGCCGTGCGCCGCGCCACGGTCGTCGCGGCGCCGTCACCCCCGGGCCCGGCGAAGTAGGCGCGCACGTCGTCCTCGGTCGCCGCACCCGGAGCGGCGCCGTCCGGCCCGAGAAAGGCCGCGAAACGGGCGAGATCGCGCCCGTAGGCGGCCACCGTGTTCGGGCTGAGCCCGCGCTCGTAGCGCACGTAGTCGAGGAAGTCCTGGACGAGCGGATCGGCCGCCGCCGGCGGCCGCCCGTCTGCACCGCGCGCCATGCCGCGCCGCCCGCGGCCGCTACGCGGCCGTCGCCCCGGCGGCGCGCACCAGCGCGCGCACGAAGGCGGAGAGTTCCGTGAGGCGCTCGAGCCTGATGCTCTCGTGGGGGGAGTGCACGCGCTCGAAGCCGACACCGAGCGTGACCGCGGGCAGGCCACGCTGGTTGAAGACGTTGCTGTCGGAGCCGCCGCCTCCGCCGATGAAGCGGGCCTCCAGGCCCGCGTCGGCGGCCGCGGCGGCGACCATCCGCAGCAACGGACCCTCGGCGTCGTGCGCGTACCCCCGGTAGTGCTCGCGCACGTCGACGCTCACATCCACGCACTCGGAAGCCGCCGCCTCGTTGATGGCCTCGACCATCGCCGCAGTCTGCGCGGCGACCTTGGCGTCGTCGCGGCTCCGCGCCTCGCCGCGGAGCACGCAGCGCCCGGGCACCACGTTGACCGCCTCGCCGCCCTCGACCAGGCCGATGTTCGCCGTCGTCTCGTCGTCGATGCGGCCGAGGCGCATGGCCGCGATCGCCCGCGCGGCGGCCACCACGGCGCTCCGTCCCTTCTCGGGCTCGATGCCCGCGTGGGCGGCGACGCCGCGGAACTCGGCGGCGATCGCCTTCGCGGTCGGCGCTCCGCGGATCACCGTGCCCGGGACGCCCTCGCTGTCGAGCACGAACACCGCTTCGGCCTCGAGCGCCTCGATGGCGAAGGCGCCGGCGCCGGCGAGACCGATCTCCTCCCCGACGGTGAAGAGGAACTCGACGGCCGCCGAAGCCGGCTCGGACACCAGGTCGCGCGCCAGCAGCAGCAGGACGGCGACGGCGGCCTTGTCATCGGCGCCGAGGACGGTGCGCCCGTCGCTGCGCGCGACGTCCCCTTCGACCAGCACGACGGGGGCCGCATCGACCGGGACGGTGTCGAGGTGGGCGCAGAAGGCGATGGTGCGCGCGCCGCTCCCGGGAACGCGCGCCAGGAGGTTCCCGGCGCCACACCCGGTCACGGCGGCCGTGTCGTCTTCGGTGACCTCGAGCCCGAGGTCGCGGAGGTAGGCGGCGACGGCGTCGGCGACCTCACGCTCCGCGCCGGACGGCGAGGCCATGCGCGCGAGCCGCACGAACAGCTCGCGCAGGTCGTCGTCTAGGCCTGCGCGCACAGATCCTCCAGTCGATCCTCGCGCTCGCTGCGGAGCCGCGACGCGGCGCCCACGAAGTCGCGGAACAGCGGCGCCGGCCGCGTCGGCCGCGACTTGAACTCGGGGTGGAACTGGGAGGCGACGAACCACGGGTGGTCGGGCAACTCGCAGATCTCGACGAGGCGGCCGTCGGGCGAGGTACCGCTCACCACGAGCCCTGCCGCCTCGAGCTGCGGACGCAGGTCGTTGTTGACCTCGTAGCGATGACGGTGCCGCTCCCACACCTCGTCCAGCGCGTACGCGGCCTGAGCCCTGGTGCCCGGCACGAGCTTGACGTGCGAGGCCCCCAGACGCATGGTGCCGCCCATGTCGGCGATGTCCTTCTGTTCGGGGAGCAGGTCG